>CANCCE010000024.1 GCA_947374505.1 Comamonadaceae bacterium
CCGAAGAAACTGTACTGATCGTTTCTCGATCGGTTCAGCCTTCACCGGCATCCGGCACAGCCCGCTTGAGGACGCTCCAGCGGGCTTTTTTACGCGCGCAAAATCTGACTACACCCCGCCCTTCCACCCGGCCCACACAAGGACTCCCCCATGACGCTCAAAGAACAAATCACCGAAGACATGAAAACCGCCATGCGGGCCAAAGACGTTGAGCGTTTGGGCACCATTCGTTTGCTACTGGCGGCCATCAAACAAAAAGAAGTGGATGACCGCGTGATGCAAGACGATGTCGCCGTGGTCGCCATCGTCGACAAACTCATCAAGCAGCGCAAAGACTCCATCGAAGCCTTCCAAAAAGCTGCCCGCACTGACCTGGCCGACAAAGAAGCCGCCGAGATGAAAATCCTGCAGGCTTACCTGCCGGCCCGCATGAGCGCAGATGAAGTCAGCGCGGCCGTCAAAGCCATCGTGACCGAACTGGGTGCCACGGGCCCCGGCGACATGGGCAAGGTCATGGGAGCGGTCAAAGCACAGCTGACAGGCAAGGCTGATATGGGGCAAGTCTCAGCAGCGGTGAAGGCTGCGCTGGCAGGCTGAGACTGCCGACAGAACACGTTATCGCTCAGGCAGTCCGAGCTGATGACGCAACTCCATTTCTTCGTAGCCGCGGATCACAGCACGCTGCCACGGAGCAGTGCCCATGTTTGGAGGCGTCACTACTTTTTTTAGCGTCTCATCCACGGGTTCGCCACGCGCATAGCTTTCCCTGATTTGCGCGACCAATTTGTTGTCATCCATGATCGCTGCATCGAGGCTTGCTTTGCCACGGATCACCTCACGGTGCCCTGGAAGCGCAATATCGAAATCAAGTTTCCGGACCCCCCTTAGAGTCATCGCAGTTTCGAGCGTCGAGCCGTCACGGCCATCAATACCGTTGTTAAGCAACATGTCTCCGCCCTCGGACCACAGATCCCCTGCAACCAGTACTTTCTCCACGGGCAGATAGACCGCGAGATCTCCCGCGGTGTGGCCGCGGCCAAAGTAATAGATCTCCATCCGGCGACCGCCGGCAGTGATCTTTTTCATTTGGCCAGTTGTCATTTTGAGACAACTGGTCGGCAAGACCCATACGGTGGCTTTCGCCTCTGACAAATAGAGCTCAAGCCCCGCCATACGACGGTCGAGCGCCGAAGCAGCCTCTTTTTCGTTTTCGCCGATTGCGATGCGTCTCTTGCGCATGGCGTCCAGTTCCTGCCTCAGTGGACTGATACGGTCCTTGATCCTAGGGACTGTTTTGGCAGGTATGCCCTGGCAGGTACGTTGATGCGCGATGATTTCAACTTGAGGAAAGGCTTTTTTGAAGGCCTCGTTGCCTTGGACATGATCGGGATGAAGGTGAGTATTGATCAGGTAGCGAACCGGACCAGGAGCCACCTGCTTGGCCTTTTCAATGATTTCCCTGGCGATGAAGTCTGCGTAGTTGGAATCCACCACCATGGAACCAACGCCCGGCAGGGCGATGATCACGGCATTGGTCGTCGCAAAGGAGTTGGGCTGTGGAACGCCAAACCACACACCGTCGCGCACTTCCTTCCACTGGAAATGCACATAGTTCGTGTCGGCTGCCGCATTCGCCATGGCGAAAATAGCGGCAGCCGCTATCCAAAAAATTTTGCGCCAGATGGCTGGATATCCACGTAGTTTCAAAAGTAAAGAACAAGGAAAAACGACTAGGTTATGTTGCATGGGGATAACTCCATTTTTAATTCTTGTCGCTTTGGCCTTGGCCTAGAGTCGCTCAACGAGCGCCGTCTTTTACGAACAGGCAACTCACACCATCAACCGGCTGAAAACCTTGCGTGCGTTACCTGAAAATATTTTGGCTTTGTCCGCTTCAGCAATGAAATTGGTGGCGTCGATATAACGCTTTGTATCGTCGTAAAAGTGACCTGAGTCAGGGTCTATACCGCGAACCGCACCCACCGTCTCAGACGCAAACAGGATGTTCTCAGGCGGGATGACCTTGAGCAACAACTCCATACCGGGTTGGTGATACACGCAGGTGTCAAAAAACACATTGTTGAGAAGCAGCTCTTTCAGCGGTGGCAAGCCCATGTCCTGCGCGATGCCGCGGTAGCGACCCCAGTGATAGGGCACCGCACCGCCACCATGGGGAATGATGAACTTGAGCGTTGGGAAGTCCTTGAACAAGTCCGACGTGAGGCACTGCATGAAGGCCGTGGTGTCACCATTGATGTAATGCGCACCCGTCGCGTGGAAGTGTGGATTGCAAGATCCGCTGACATGGATCATCGCTGGCACATCGAGTTCGACGAGCTTCTCATAAAGCGGATACCACCATTTGTCGTTCAACGGGGGATCTGTCCAATAACCACCTGAAGGATCGGGATTGAGGTTGCAACCGATAAAGCCCAGCTCGTTGATGCAACGCTCCAATTCAGGAATGCAATTGGCAGGGGCCACCCCTGGACTTTGCGGGAGCTGGCAAACACCGACGAAATTTTTTGAATAGAGCCCGCAAATACGGTGGATCAGATCATTGCAGACGGTGGACCACTCCGCACTGGTCTGTGCGTTACCCAGATGATGACCCATCCCGATCGCCCTTGGAGAGAATATGGTCAAGTCGGTTCCGCGTTCGCGCTGAATCCGCAGCTGCGCTGTTTCCAGGCTCTCGCGCAGCTCATCATCCGAAATAATAGGACGCGGGACCATCTGGTTCGCGCCTGCAGTGTTGCAGCCACATCCGGCCAACTGCAAGCGCCGGTAATCATCCAGTTGTTTGGGCGACGTTGTGTAATGTCCATGGCAATCAATGATCATAAAAATACCTTGTTTTTGTCAAAAAATGAGAGGGTCGCGCAACTGGCGCAGTCATCACTTGGCGTGAGATTTCAGAGCCGGATAAAGGCTTTCAGATGTCTTGTGAAATATCCACTCGCGGTCACTCTCAGATGCGCCCCGCAAAACAGACTGCGTGTCTTGCAACAGCTCTTTCAGCGTGCCTGCCGTTGCAGGGTAGTTGGAACCCCACGCAATTCTGGACGCACCAAATTCAGAGATAACCCGAGACACGAATGACTCTGGCGTTGCTTTGCCTTTTCGAGCATGGTTGATAACGACAGGCGTCAATTTCAAGTAGATATTCGGAAATTTGACGAGGCCAAAGAGAACGTCTGACTCGGCATAAGGCGGCCCATTCTCCAATGGCGTACCCATGAAGTGATCGATGATGATGGGTACGTGAGGAAACTCGTCCAGCAGCACCTGCAACTGGGAGATACCGGCAGGCCTCATCTGGACGCACACGGGTATGCCCAACTCTGCAGCACACCGCCAAGCCGGAAAACTCTTGGGGTCAGCCAACCATGAAGCTTGGCCCGCCATGGTGCTTCCCGCCGTGAAAAGGCGCAAGCCAGTCAACTTGCGACCCACCCAATACCGGATACGTTCTGGCGCATCATCTGCCAGCATGTCCACGGAAAAAACGCCCGTGAATCGGTCTGGATGCGCAGCAACGGCATCTGCCACATAAGAATTATCGAATCCGTAGCAGGTCGACGACTGAACGATAGCGGCCTTGGCAACACCCGCCTCGTCCATGGCGCTCAGCAGAACTTCAGTCGTCGTTGGGCGATCCTGAGACCAAGTGGACTGGTTACCACCCAGCGGCGCGCGCGGATACTGATCGGTGTCGGTGGTGATGATGTGTGGATGAATATCCAGAACTCTCATGTTCATAAGTTGACTTTCTTGCTAGCTAAGGTTATGGGTAAATTGGTGCGTTGTAGATGCGTTGTTGGCGCGAAGGATTTATTGCCGTTCGATACGAGCTTGGCTGATGACGCCCTTCCACTTGAGCATGTCTGACTCGATCTGTGCGCGGGTCTGTTCTGCCGTACTGGATCTAGGCTCGACGCCAAGGGCAATGAGTCGCTGCTTGACCTCAGGATCTGCAAGCGCTTTCTCCGTTTCCTTTTGAAGCCGCGCGATGATGGCAGCAGGCGTACGTGCTGGTGCTGCCATACCATTCCATGAACTCGCAGCAAAGCCAGGAAGCGTTGCCTCGATCAAGGGTGCGTTAGGCAGTGCGGACGAACGCTTGTTGGAGGCGACGCCCAAAACGCGAATATTTCCAGCGCCAATATGACCCATGATCGGCGCCAGTATTTCGAAACCGGCCTGCACATCCCCTGACCGCAATGCCGACAAAACCTCTGCGCTCGACTTGTAAGGAACCGTCTCCAACTGCACATTGGCAGCAGACTTGAACAGCTCCGACGCCAAATTCTGGGTCGTCCCTGCGCTGATCGTGCCGATATTCAATTTGCCAGGGTTGGCACGTGCGAACGTCAGCAGCTCCTCGACCGATTTGAATCGAGAATCCTTGTCGACGATCAGGGCGATATCAAAGAAGGTGAATGACGAGATGTAGATGAAATCGTTGAGGACATCGTAAGGCAGCGACTTGAACAGCATCGGCGCCAATGCGGAACTGTTTCCAATCAATAGCAAGGTGTAGCCATCCGGTTCCGCCTTGGCCACCGAATTAGCGGCAACGACAGATCCGGCGCCGGGCCGGTTATCAATGACGATAGGCTGGCCCAAGCTCACCGACATCTTCTGCGACACAATCCGAGCCGTGATGTCTGCCACGCCGCCCGCAGCGTACGGCACCAGCATGCGAATCGGTTTAACGGGATAAGCGGCCTGCGCCAACACAACGCCGCCTGTTGCGAGCGCAAGCAACGCAACGTATCTCGCCAGATAAATCAGGGTTTTCAAGTCGTCTCCAAAGGCTGGTTTCAGTCGATGCCGGCTTATTCACTTTATGTTGGGATTGTTGGCTTGCGAGTCACACCTGTCTATTGAGTAAAGTGGTGTGGGAGTTGAGTAAACGGTTAAGGAATTCGACAAATTAATCAGGGAATCGGCAACAGGGGCTCCTTACCCTCAGGAATCTGCATGTCCACCACGGCCAACATGGCAGCGGTGTTGGCATAGGTCCCCATCAGCACCACTAGGTTGATCAACATGCGGGGACCGTAGTGCGCATTGAGTTTCGCGAAAGTTTCCGGTGCCACCTTGTGGTCGCGCCAAAGCTGCCTGGCCAACTCAATGACCAGGGCATCCTGCTCGGCAAGTCCTTCGGTGCTGCGGCGAAATTTGATGACATCGATGACCTGTTGGGCAACCCCCTCCTTCAGCGCCTCAGGCTCATGAGCGACCCATTCGAACTGACTGTCCATCTCTCGGGCGGTCGCCAGTATCGCAATCTCCCGGATCTGCGGTGTGAAGCCAGCGTTGACGCGCAAGTAGGTGTTCAACGCAGACAGATGGGGAGCGATCTCGGGACAGTGAAGCTGTATGCCAGCGGGCCCCTGAAGGCCCGCGATGGTACCCGGCCGGTTAGCACGGTCGAAAGCCTGCTGCCCAGCCTCGTTAAGTTCTTCACGCTTGAGTAACGGCAAACGGGACCGGGAATGGGGATCAACATCTGAGGGAAACTGGTTCTTGTTCATCTTTGTTCCAGGGTTTATGCCTTGATGGCGGCGCCATCAAGGGTCTCACGCAAAGCCAGTGGCTTGAACAACCGACTCCATGCAATGCTAATGATAATTGCGCCGACCCCACCGATTACCACCGATCCGACGGGGCCAAATGCAGCGGCGGTCAAGCCTGATTCAAACTCGCCGAGTTGACCGCTTGCACCAATGAAAAGGTTGTTCACAGCAGCCACCCTGCCGCGCATATGATCGGGCGTCTCTAACTGCGTTAGCGTGTGGCGGATCACGACACTGACCATGTCTGCACCGCCGGAAATCGCTAAAAATACCAGCGAGAGCAGAAAGGAGCTGGATAAGCCAAACGCAACCATGCAGACCCCATAGACGGCAACCGCACCCAGCAATTTGCGGCCAACACGCCTGGCAATAGGACGCTTGGTCAGCATGACGCCCGCGATGAGTGCACCCACTGCAGGCGCAGACCGGAGAAGTCCAAGCCCCTCCGGCCCGACATGGAGTATTTCCTTCGCAAAAATAGGCAACAGTGCGGTGGCACCCCCCAACAGGACGGCAAAAAGGTCCAACGATGTGGCACCCAGCAACATCCGATTCGTGGTGATGAAGCGTACGCCTGCAAGAAGAGAGTGGACGCTGACAGGCTCACGCGCCGGCACAATGTGCTCGTAGCGCACGAAAACACACATCACTGTGGCAAGACAAAAAAGCACTGCACACGTGGCATAAACGATGTTGATGCCGGCAATGAAAAGCAGTCCGCCAATGGCAGGGCCGGTGATCACGGAAGCCTGAGCACCCGCAGAGCTCAGCGCTATGGCTCGCGCCAGCAGGGGTGACGGGACCAGCATTGGAATCAATGCCTGCTGAGCCGACGACTGAAATGGCCGGATGGCACCCAACACAATGGACATCAGCAGTAGCGACTCGCGCGTCACACCGTCCAACCGACTGGCTGAAGCTAAAAATATCGCCACGAAAACTTGGCCCAATAGACACATTGCGACCACGCGTGCGCGGTGCCAACGGTCAGCCACATGCCCTGCGGCCAGAGTCATGACCAACGCTGGCGCAAACTGAAAGAGCCCGACCAGTCCGAGGTCTATGGCGCTTCCTGTTAGATCGTACATGTGCCAACCAATGGCCAGCATCAGCATTTGAGTGCCAGCTATAGCGGCAACGCGAGCAAAAAAGAAACGCACAAACGAGTGCTGACGAAACAGCTCTTTCATGAAGGCAACCAAGAAGTTTGCATGTGATGCTTACCCTACTGAAGTTGAATGCCTGATTTGACAATGACCGATTTCCACTTGGCCATATCCAATTGAATCCGTTGAGTCATCTGCTCGGGCGTACTTGAGCCGGCCAGAAACCCCATCGACTGCAGCGCCTTCTGCACATCAGGCGCCGCCACGGCGATTTCAACTTCTTTAGCCAGTCGATCCACAATGATCGTTGGCGTCTTCACTGGCACACTAATGCCCGCCCAGGATGTCGCATCAAAACCAGGCACGCCGCTTTCAACCATGGTTGGCACATCCGGAAATCCGGGGAAGCGCTTACTGGAAGCAACAGCCAACAATTTCAAAGACTTCGAACTGATCTGACCTAAGATTGCCGGCACAATTTCGAAGGCCAGCTGCACATCATTCGCACGCAAGGCGGTGATCATTTCCCCACTGGATTTGTAGGGGACACTGACGGCATCAATGCCGGCCATCGACTTGAACATCTCCGCTGCAAGGTGCTGGGTACTTCCAATTCTGGATGTGCCAATGTTGAGTTTTCCAGGATTCGCCTTAGCGAAAGCAACGATGTCAGCAGCAGATTTGAAGTCTGACTGACCGCTGATGATCAGTGCAAGATCAAAGGAAGCCAGGGACGAAACATGCCGAAAATCCCGCGTGTAATTGTAGGGAAGACTCTTAAAAAGGACGGAACTGATCGCCGTCCCATTGCCGGTCAGCAGCAATGTATAGCCATCCGGCGCCGACTTGGCAACGATGACAGCCGCCACAGCTGCGCCGGCCCCGGGCCGATTCTCAATCAACACCGGCTGGCCCATGTTCTCTGACATTTTTTGGGCGACACGTCGTGCGAGCAAATCACCTGCACCGCCGGGCGCAAAAGATACAAATAGAGTAATCGGCTTTGTAGGGAAGGACTGGGCATGACCCGCCGCACAAAATGCAACGAACATTAGCCCAATGGCAGTCAAGATCGTTGACTTGATCTGCATGAACACTGGCTTCATTTGCGAAATCTCAAGTTAGTTGATGCCATACCAATACGGTGTGACCTGAAAAAATCACACTTTGCCTGTAGCTTGGTCATTAGTCGATCGAGAAATTTTGCCTACTGCTTGACCATTCGGTTAACCTGCCGACATTCAGATAGATCCTGGTCGCGCCCTCGTCATGCGTTTTTCTGAACCTCCTTAACTGGTTCCTCAACTCCTAGGAAACATTACTCAATAGACCAATGACCCCGACGCGTGCAACTATCCATGTCTAATAAAAACGCGCACAAGCGCAATAACCCTTGGAGCAAAAACCCCCCGTGAAGCAACCGAAATTCAGTCTGCGATTTTGTCTTTTCAACTTGCTGCTGCTAACTGTCTCCGCAGGATTTGCAACGTTGGCTGCAGGGCAAGACTTCCCCAACAAGCCCATCAAGTTTGCACTGCCCTACGGCGCGGGCGGCATTGGCGATCTGACGGGGCGACTGATCGCACAAAAAATGTCCGAGAACATGGGTCAACCCTTTGTCATCGAGAACCGCGCCAGCGCAGGCGGGACGCTCGCCTTCATCAGCGGCATGCAGGCACCGGCAGATGGCTACACGCTGGTCATGGGTGGCAACGCCACGGCCATCAGTCAATCCTTGTTTAAAACCCTCCCTTACAACATCCTCACCGATTTCGTGCAGGTCTCCGCGATGAGCAAATTCAGCCTGGTGTTGCTTGTCCAGCCAGACTCAAAATTTAAAACGGTCACTGAACTGATGGCCTACGGCAAAGCCAATCCAGGCAAGCTTAATTTCGGTACCACCAGCATTGGCTCGACCCAGCATCTGTCCGCTGAATTATTCAAATCGATGGCGGCTATCAACGCACAGGTCATTCCCTTCAGAGTCAGTTCAGCGCTTTACACCGCTCTGCGTGCAGGGGACATCGACGTCGCTTTCGAATTCGTGCCGCCGGTGCTCACATCGATCAAAAGTGGCGCTGTGCGGGCACTGGCGATTGCTGCAGAAAAACGCAACTCCATCTTGCCGGATGTCCCCACCACTGCCGAAGGCGGTCTGCCAGGTTACGAAATCAACTCTTGGAATGCGGTGTCGGTGAAGACCGGAACGCCCCGCGCCATTGTCGAGCGTCTGAACCTTGAGTTTGTTAAAGCCGCCAATTCCCCAGCCGTTGCACAGCGACTGCGGGAAATGGGTTCCGAGCCCTACGCCCTGACCCCCGAGCAGACCCGTGAACTGATGATTTCAGAAATCGCGCGCTGGAAGTCTGTCATTCAACTCGCCAAAATTCCCCAAAACTAAAGGATTGACAACATCATGATGAAAACCGTCGTCGTACGAAATATTCCGCGTGGCCCGCAAAAAGCCATCGATGCACTCCGGGTCGCCGGCGTCGCCACTGTGCATGAGGCCATGGGGCGTTCCGGATTGATGCAACCTTACATGCGTCCTATCTATGCCGGAGCCTGCATTGCCGGCACAGCCGTCACGGCCTTAGCCGCACCGGGTGATAACTGGATGCTGCACGTAGCGGTTGAACAATGCCGCGCCAATGATGTCTTGGTTGTGGGCTTGATGGGCGACAACACCGACGGCATGATTGGCGACCTGATTTCGACATCCCTGAAGATGCGCGGCGTCAAAGGGTGCGTGATCGATGCTGGCTGCAGAGATGTGCGAATCCTCACAGAAATGGGATTTCCAGTGTGGTCACGCGCCATCTCGGCGCGCGGCACCGTCAAGGAAACTGTTGGTAACGTCAATCTGCCCGTCGTCTGTGCCGGTGCTCTGGTCAACCCGGGGGATGTGATCGTGGCTGATGATGACGGCGTCGTCGTTGTCCCCTTCGCCGACATTGAAAAGGTCGCGGCACTCGCACTTCAACGCACCGAAAAAGAAGACAAGTCACGGCTGCGTTACGAGGCCGGCGAACTGGTGCTTGACGTAGCAGGCATGCGCCCCGGCCTGGCGGCTCGTGGTCTGGTGTATGTCGACAGCATCAATGACCTTTGAACCCTTGAATTGACTTCAAACTCCCATCTTTAAACCCGTTAACAGCATTCAAAAATGAGCAACTCCACACCCCTCCCACTGAAAATTGCCATCGCCACTTACGGCCATACCGCTGCACTCAAACAAGGCAAGGTTGCTATTGAAGGCGTCAGCCCTGACTTTATTGAAGTCAAGCCGATCATTGCCGCCTTTCGGAGGATGGTCCGTGACGTCGAGTTTGACGTCTGCGAAATGGCCGCCGCCACGTACATGATCGCCCGGGAAAATGGTGCACCGTTCAAGGCACTGCCGGTTTTCCTCTTTCGTCGTTTTCACCATGCTGGCCTGGTCTACCGGGATGACGCGGGCATTCATGGTCCCAAAGATCTTGAAGGAAAACGCGCTGGCGTTCGTGCCTACTCCGTGACCACGGGCATCTGGACTCGCGGCATCATGACCAATGAGTACGGCGTCGACAATTCGAAAATCACTTGGGTGGTGGACGACGAAGAACACGTCAAGTCACTGGTTCTGCCGAAGAATGTTGAGCAAGCCCCGCAAGGGAAATCATTGGTCGACCTGATGGCCAGCGGCGATCTATCGGCGGCCTTCACCGACAACGCGGGCATCGGACGCGCCGGAGCGCCGGCTGACGGCTGGCAATCGGGCGGACGTATCAAACCGCCTGAATACAAAGAAATGTTCCCCGACGCGGAAAAGCTCGAGGCTGCTTGGTTTGCCAAGACCGGGATTTATCCAGTGCACGGACTGATCGTTGTCAAGGATGAAGTCCTGGCCAGGCATCCGTGGCTCGGCAAGGCACTTTACAAAGCATTCCTTGAATCGAAGGAGATTTATCTCAAGCAACTGGCTGCCGGTGAATCGGTCTCTGACAAAGATGAGCACTACCGCGCCATGGGCAAGATCGTGGGTGATCCGCTGCCCTATGGCATCGAGGCCAACCGGACATCTATCGACGCCATGATGAACTATTCCTACCAACAAGGCTTGCTCAAGTCAAAGCACGCTGTTGATGACATGTTCATTGATCCAAGCATCTGAAGCCGTACCAAGTCATTCACACATCAACGCAACACAAGGCATACAAATGGTCACGCGTCTCATCGATATTCATCCGCACATCATCTCGCCCGACACGCAACGCTACCCGCTTGCACCGCTGGGTGGAGAGCAATCCGGCTGGTCAGCCAAACGACCCGCCACCTTTGAACAGTACCTTGCAGCGATGGATTCGGCGGGCATCGACAAAGCCGCGATCGTGCATTCATCGACCACCTATGGCTTTGACAACTCCTACGTAGCAGACGCCGTCGCAGAGCAACCTAAACGCGTGGATGGTGTTTTTTCAGTCGATATTCTGGCGCCGGACGCATCGCAAAAAATCCGCCACTGGGTCGATCGTGGACTCGGAGGGCTGAGGATTTTCACCACCGGCAGCACAATGCCCGGCCAGGCTCCTTGGCTGGAAGATCCTCGTATCTTGCCGGGTTGGAAAACGGCGGGCGATCTCGGCCTGTCTATCTGCGTTCAAATGACGCCGGCCGCCATTCCGCAACTTGAAAAATTGTTGATCCAATTTCCAAAGACGCCGGTCATCATCGACCACATGCTCAAGCCGAACATAGCCGACGGCGCCCCCTACCCAGGCGCCCAGTTCTTGTTTGATCTGGCCCGATTCGAAAACGTCTATCTCAAAATGACCAGCCGCAACACGGCTGAAGCACAGCTCGGCAAAGCAACACCAGAGACCTTCTTTGGACGGGTCGTTAAAGAGTTTGGTGCCAACCGAATTGCGTGGGGCTCCAACTTCCCCGCATCGGAAGGCAGCATCATCGACATCGTCAACGACCTGAAAAAATGTATTGCCTTCCTGTCGCCGCAAGATCAGCACTGGATCATGGCGGGCACCGCGCAAAAACTGTATCCCCACCTCGCCGACTGAAGAGGGACAGCAGATGAACGGTGCAGAAGCTCTTGTCGACACACTCGCTGGACATGGCGTAGAAATTTGTTTCGCCAATCCAGGTACCTCGGAAATGCATTTTCTGGCGGCACTGGAAAATCCTAAAATGCGCAGCGTGCTGTGCCTGTTCGAGGGCGTTGCGACAGGCGCTGCTGACGGCTGGTACCGGATGAAGCACGCGCCTGCATGCGCCTTGCTGCATCTGGGCCCCGGCTTGGCGAACGGACTCGCGAATATCCACAATGCGCGTCGAGCCGGTTCGGGGATCGTCAATATTGTCGGGGAACATGCGAGTGCTCATCTGAAGTACGACGCCCCCCTGACATCTGACATCGAAGGTTTGGCCCGTCCGCTGAGTCATTGGTTAAGGCGTACGGACACAGCCCGTTCAGTGGCAAGCGATGCATCCATGGCGGTCGCTGCAGCCAGTTCAAGGCCGGGCCAGATTGCGACGCTGATCCTTCCAGGCGAGACCTCCTGGGGTGAGGCCGGTGACCCGAAACTAATTCCTTTGACGACAGTAGCGCCCAGTGCGCCACCGTCCACGCGTGTTGACCATATTATTTCTGTCCTCCGCTCAGGTGAACCGACGTTGATCATTTTGGGCGGCAGAGCCACGCAGGGCCGTGCGTTGGCGCTGGCTGGCAGCGTCGCCGCCAGTTACCAATGCCGCTTAGCGACGCAGTTTTTCAGCGCCCGGGTCGAGCGGGGTACAGGCCGAGTTCCTTTGGAGAGAATCCCTTATGCGGTGCCTGCCGCCGTGGACTATCTGAAAGAGTTCAAACACATCATCACCGTCGAAACCGGCGAGCCCATCGCGTTCTTCAGCTACCCCGACAAACCGAGCCGCCTGAAGCAGGACCACTGCGTGGTGCACAACTTAGTTGAAACAGATGAAGACAGCGTCGCCGGCTTAGAAATGCTGCTGGACGGGCTTCGCGGTAAAACTGCTCTAGCCCGGCTTCAACCGCGCTCAACAGATGCCCCGCCGCAAGGTCGACTTGACCCCATCAGCATTGCCAAAGCCCTTGCTGCGGCCCTTCCCGAGAACGCCATCCTGGTTGATGAATCACTGACCACAGGACGGGAGACCCTTGGTTTGACCGCTGGCGCAGCACCGCACGACGTGCTGCAAAACATGGGGGGCTCCATAGGCTTCAGCACACCGGCAGCCACCGGTGCCGCGTTGGCCTGCCCCGACCGGCGCGTGTTCTGCATGGTCGGCGACGGCAGCGCGATGTACACCATCCAGTCCTTATGGACACAGGCCCGCGAAAGCCTGAACGTCACCACCATCATCTTCGCCAACAACGCTTATCAGATCCTTAAAAACGAGTTTGCCAGCATGGGGGTCGGAACGCCAGGCCCCCAAGCCCTGGCGATGATGTCCATCGGCAATCCACGTATCGACTGGGTCTCGATGGGCAAGAGCATGGGCGTTCCGTCCGTCAGTATTTCGACTGCAGAAGCCTTTCATGCCAGCTTGCTTGCGTCTGCTTCTGAGGCCGGCCCGATGTTGATTGAAGTCCAACTCTGAGTTCTGTTTTAACCCTGATTTTTTACCACCCCAAGAGGAATGTCATGAGCAATACGTCAACGACGTGGACCCACCCTACAACCAATCTGGCCGACAGCCCGGTCACCATGGCCATGAAGGACGGCCGGGTCACATCAGATCTGGTGAAGCTTGATTTTTGCGGCCCCAAGACCGCGCATGATGGCTTCAAGCCAATGATTCGTAACAACGCCTTTGTTGCTGGCGAGCTGGCGATCGTGACCTACTTACAGGCTAAGGCTTACGGCAAACCCTTTGTCTTGTTGCCAGCCCCAGTGGTCGGGCGCTTTCAGCATCATTGCATTGGATTTAACAAAGAGTTCGGCCACCTCAACCCCAAAGACATTGAGGGCCGCAAGGTGGGTGTGCGGACCTATGCGCAGACGACAGGACTTTGGGTCCGCGGCATTTTGCAGCACGAATACGGCGTCGACCTCAACAAGGTGAACTGGGTCACGATTGATGAGTCCCACTTAGCGGAATACAAAGACCCATCCAACTGCGAAAAATTACCGGCAGGTGCATCCATCCCGCAAATGATGCTGGATGGTGAGTTGGCGGCGGCCATCCTGGGCAATGACATGCCAAATGACCCGCGCATTGAAAGACTCATCCCGGACCCCTTCAATGCAGCCAAGCAATGGTATGCCCGCGAAGGTGTGATTCCCATCAACCACATGTTCGTGGTCCATCAAGACTTCTGCAAACAACGGCCTGATATCGTGCGCGAAATCTATCGAATGATTGGCGACAGCAGAAGCCTGGCACCCGCCTCAGCGACCGAGACCTTGCCACCGCTGGGACTGGAAGCCAATCGCAAGGGCATCGAGATGGCCATTGAGTGGTCCTTCGAGCAGAAAATCATCCCCCGTAAATTTTCAG
The DNA here is from genome assembly GCA_947374505.1 of Comamonadaceae bacterium. GTDB lineage: Bacteria > Pseudomonadota > Gammaproteobacteria > Burkholderiales > Burkholderiaceae_C > Polaromonas. The sequence continues at coordinate 14,204 of CANCCE010000024.1, forward strand.
TGGATGAGCTGTTTGACGAAACCACAGCCGCATTGAACTATTGACCTTCAATGGCGCGGGATACCGGCTTTGTCAATCACGGCTCGCCACTTGTCAATGTCGCTTTGAATGCGCTGAGTCATTTGTTCAGATGAACTGGCTGCGGGAACCATGCCCGTGGCCAGCAGCGCCTTTTGCACTTCCGGTGACTTGACCGCCTTGTCGATTTCTTTAACCAAGCGATCGACTATCGGGGCCGGGGTACCCGCACGCACACTGACTCCATTCCACGAGCTGGCTTCGAAACCTGGAATCGCACTCTCAGCCAGCGTTGGTACATCCGGCAAGGCAGGAAACCGGCGGAAAGAAGTGAGCGCAAGTGCCTTGATGTTTTTGCCTGTGACTTGCGTCAGGATGGGCGACAGAATTTCAAAGGCGACCTGTATATCGTTTGAACGCAAGCCTGAAATGATGTCTCCGGTTGTCTTGTAAGGCACGATCACAGCGTCAATGCCAGCCATCGACTTGAACATCTCCGCAGTCAGGTTCTGCGTACTGCCGATTCGAACCGTCCCAATGTTCAGCTTCCCGGGATTTGCCTTGGCAAAAGCAATCACATCGGCGGCAGAATTCAAACCGGATTGATCACCCGTGATCAGGGCGAGGTCAAAATTGGCAAGTGATGACACATGCGTGAAATCTGCCATCAAATCGTAGGGCAGGGTTTTGAAAAGGCCGGAAGTTAAGGCCGTCCCGCTACCCGCAAGGATCATGGCGTAACCGTCTGGCTTTGACTTGGCAACTGTCGTCACAGCGACCAGCGGAGCCGGTCGGTTTTCGATGATCACCGGTTGTCCCATGCTGTCACTCATTTTCTTAGCGACAAGCCGTGCGACCAAGTCCCCCGCGCCACCCGGTGCGAAGGCAACATAAAACTGGATCGGCTTGGTTGGGTAAGACTGCGCAACGGCGAAATTGCAAACGCTTGCCAACGCCAAGGTCATCGCCGTACCTATCAATGATCGTCTTTGGGTCACTGTGTCTCCTTGATTTTATTGAAATGATTCAAGTTCGGATATTGCAAGCGGGAGAGCCTCCTGTCTATTGAGTAGAATTTCCACAGGCTTGAGCAATCAGTTAACTCTAAATCCATCGGAACTTCATGGCGCAACTCGACTGGTATCTGCAGGTCAACCTCAAAGCGAGACACCTTCGGCTGTTGGTGGCTCTCGATGATTTTGGCAATCTAAGGCAGGTCGCCGATATTTCCCACGTCACTGTGCCGGCCGTGTCCAAAGCACTGGCCGAACTGGAAAAAGGCTTGGGACTGGAGTTGTTTACCCGAACCGGACAGGGTTTGCGGCCCACGGCTTATGGCGCGTGCCTGATCCGACTAGCCCGAAAGATGCTGACCGATATCCATCAAACCAGAGATGAATTGAAAGCCCTGAGCTCGGGTTCAGAAGGAAAAATCCATATCGGCGTCTTTCCAGCATCAACATCCGTCCTGTTGCCGCAAGCGCTGATGCTGCTCAAGCAGAGGTCACCTGGCACCAACGTACTGGTCACAGAAGGAACGGCCGTCAGTCTGTTGCCTGAACTTTGGCAAGGGAAGCTGGACATGGTCGTGGGACGCTTGCCATCGCGCAACGCCATGAACGGCTTCGAAGAGAAGGCCTTGCTGGAGGAGCCGGTGCTGCTGATGACTGGGCGGCACCATCCGCTGGCCAAGAAAAAGAAACTGCAGTGGTCTGACCTGAAGTCCTATCCTTGGGTTTTACCGCCCATGGACTCCATGTTGCGAGACCCGCTTGAACGGGCCCTGATGGAGCATGGTGTGCCACTCTCCAACAACTACATCGAGACCCTGTCAACTCACCTAGCCCGTGCCTACTTGCATATCTCGGACGCAATCGCCGTCATGGCTGGGGCTGCCGCTCACGATGCATCCGATAAGCTCGCAGTCTTGCCATTGACGCTCCCAAAACTAGTACGGCCAGCGGGTGTCTTGTGGAGCAAGAACCGGAGTTTGTCACCAGGTGCCTTATTGATGATCGCCTGCCTGGATGAGGCTGCGGCCATGCTGGAAAAAAAGTCAGCGCCAGAAATATCTAACTGAAACCTCAGGAACCCGCCACCTTCATCCGGCTGACCAGAATCGAGCCCACGGTTTTGGCGCCGTAGTTGTAAGCATCAGCACCCACGGCTTGAATGCCCATGAGCATGTCTTTGAGGTTGCCGGCAATGGTGATTTCTTCCACCGGAAAGGCGATCTGGCCGTTCTCAACCCAGAAGCCTGACGCGCCGCGCGAATAGTCACCCGTCACATAGTTCACGCCTTGGCCCATCAATTCTGTGACGAACAAACCGGTGCCGAGTTTTTTCAACATGGCGTCAAGGTCGTCGCCAGCGCGCGTCTTGCGGCTGGTCATCACCAAGTTGTGCGAACCGCCGGCGTTGCCTGTCGTGCGCATGCCGAGTTTTCGGGCCGAGTAAGTGCTCAAAAAGTAGCCTTGCACGATACCGCCGTCGACGATTTGACGGGCCTTGGTTTTCACGCCTTCATCGTCGAAAGGTGCACTGCCTTTGCCTTTGAGCACATGCGGGTCTTCGCTGATGTCGATGTGTGTGGGGAATGCTGCCTTGCCCAAGCTGTCCAACAAGAAGGTGCTCTTACGGTACAACGCACCGCCGCTGATGGCCTGCACAAAGCCGCCCAGCAGACCCGAGGCCAGCGGCGACTCAAACAACACGGCGCATTGCGTGGTCGGAATTTTTCGGCTTTTCAGGCGCGACAAAGCGCGTTCAGCCGCGTAACGGCCAACCGCCTGCGGGCTGGCCAGGTCGGCTGCGTCACGCATCGAGCTGTACCAGGCATCACGCTGCATCTGACTGCCTTTGCCGGCAATCGGCGAGACAGAAAGACTGTGCCGTGAGCTGGCATAACCACCGCGAAAACCACGCGTGTGCGCACTGAAAAAATGGCTTTGCTGCGCCGACACGCCTGCGCCTTCGCTGTTGGTGATCAGGCGGCTGGTGCTCAAGGCGGCGGCTTCGCATTCGAGCGCCAGCACGGCGGCTTGCGCCGAGTTGATGGCCCAGGGATGGAACAAATCAAGATCCAGGTGCTTGCGCGAAATATCGCGGTCCGCCGGCAAGCCCGAGGTTTTGTCGGTGGCGGTGAAGCGAGCGATATCGTAGGCCGCTTGCACGGTCTGCTCAATGGCGGCTTTGGAGAAATCGCTGGTCGAGGCGTTGCCGCGTTTTTGGCCGACGTAGACCGTCACACCCAGCGACTTGTCACGGTTGCGCTCGACATTTTCGAGCTCGCCCTTGCGCACACTGACGCTCAGACCGCAGCCCTCAGAAGCCTCTGCCGCCGCGTCCGTGGCACCGATTTTGGTGGCATGGGACAGCGCGCTGTCGACCAAATCTTCAAAGAAATCCCGGTGATAACTGAAGCCCGATTCGGGCTGCGCCATCAGATGGGGGTCTCGTGGGGAAGGCTTCAATGTTTTGAGGGTCATGGGTCGCTATGATACTGACTGCAATGAACAACAAGACTATCAAAGGCTATTGGTCCAACGGACGCTTCGTCAAGCCCGAAGAAATTCTGGCTGAAGAGCCCGGCCCACCGAGCAAAACCCAACTCAAAGCCGAGGCCGACGAAAAGCAGGCCTTGGGCGAAGCGTTGCTGACGCTGCGCGCAGACCTCATCAAGCGGCTCGACCTGCCTGAAAAGCTGCTCGACGCCATCAAAGACTGTAAGAAGATCACCAACTTCGAGGGGCGGCGGCGGCAGATGCAGTTCATCGGCAAGCTGATGCGCCCGCTCGACCCGGAGCCCATCCGCGAAGCCATCCATGAGCAAGCCAACGGTTCAGCCCAGCTCACGCTGTCGCTGCATTTGGCTGAGCAATGGCGCGACAAATTGATCGCTGAAGATGGCGCGCTGAGCGATTGGTTGACCGCCTATCCCGACACCGATTCGCAGCAATTGCGCGCGCTCATCCGCCAAGCCCGCAAAGACATCGTGCCTGAAAAGCCCGGTGAAGCACCGCGCCACGGCAAGTCGTTTCGCGAGATTTTTCAGCTGGTCAAAGAGAAGATGACGCATGTCCAGTCTTGAGGTCACCCGTTTTGAGCCGGTGCGTATCGGCATCGTCTCGGTCAGCGACCGTGCCTCCAGCGGCGTCTACGAAGACAAAGGTCTGCCCGCCCTGAAAGACTGGCTGACCCGTGCGCTGCAGAATCCGATTGAATTTGACGCGCGTTTGATTCCCGACGAGCAAGCCGGCATCAGCGCCGCGCTGATCGAATTGGTGAATGCCGGTTGCTCACTGGTGTTGACCACCGGCGGCACCGGCCCTGCCCTGCGCGACGTGACACCGGAAGCAACGCTGGCCGTAAGCCACAAAGAAATGCCCGGTTTTGGCGAGCAGATGCGGCAGATCAGCTTGAAGTTTGTGCCGACCGCGATTTTGTCGCGCCAGTGCGCTGTGATCCGCGACCAGAGTCTGATTTTGAATTTACCCGGTCAACCCAAAGCGATTCAGGAAACGCTGGAAGGGCTGCGCAACGAGGCGGGTGAGAGCGTCATGCCCGGCATTTTTGCCGCCGTGCCCTACTGCATTGACTTGATCGGCGGGCCGTATCTGGAAACCCGAGTTGAGGTCTGCAAGGCCTTCCGACCTAAATCAGCCATCCGGCCGATCGCTTAACAAAACCTGTCAGAGCCTGACGTCTGTTTACTTGCCCATCAGCTGATTGAGCTTGTCGGCGGCAAAAGTTTCTTGGCGTGCCGCGTCGTTGGGCACGCAATCTTTTCCGGGGGCAGCCGCTGATCCGGAGAGTTTTTCAATCGCCTGCCAGAGCATGGCAATCTGATG
>CANCCE010000025.1 GCA_947374505.1 Comamonadaceae bacterium
CAGGACTCTTGTAAGAGTTTACTTCTTGGCAGCTGGCTTGGCCGCTGGTGCGGCCTTGCCGTCAGCAGCTTTGCCGCCTTTAGCGCCTTTGGCGTCCTTGGCATCGGCAGCAGGTGCCTCTTCAGCCGGCGCTTCTTCAACGATCGCCGTGACCGAAACCAAGACGGGGTTGACTTGACCTTTGGCCACAAACTTCACGCCTTTTGGCAGCGTGATGTCTAGGACGTGCAGCGGTGCGCCTTTTTTCATCTCGCTCAGATCGACGGCGATGAATTCAGGAATGTCGGCTGGGAAGCAGGAAACTGTCAACTCGGTCAGCACATGGTTGACCAGGCAGTTTTCGGCTTTGACCGCTGGCGAATTCTCTTCACCGGTGTAATGCACCGGCACTTTGATCGTCATGCGTGTGGTTGCTTCAACGCGCTGAAAGTCAATGTGCAGAATCTGCTGTTTGAAGGGGTGCATTTGCAAGTTGCGCAGCAAGACCTTGTGGACGTTGCCAGACAGTTCCATCTCGAGGATGGAAGCGTGGAAGGCTTCTTTTTTGATGGCGTGGAACAGAGCGTTGTGATCGAGTTCGATCATCGTTGCTGCGCCAGTGCCACCATAAACAATACCGGGCGTGCGGCCGGTGATGCGGAGACGGCGGCTCGCACCCGTGCCCTGCAATGCGCGCTCAAAAGCGGTGAATTTCATACTATTTCTCCTGAAGAGGCAGGCCGCGACCAGCTCGCCTCGTAACGTAAAAGGTGGCGCATCAAAGAGCCACCCACTTTTTGTCTCGGCTCAGAACAAATTGTCTTGATCCGAGAACAAACTCATGACCGACTCACCCTTGGCAATGCGCTGAATGGTTTCGGCAATCAGCGGTGCAACAGAGAGTTGGCGAATTTTTTGGCAAGCCATGGCGCTGTCGCTCAGCGAGATGGTGTTGGTCACCACCACTTCGTCGAGAGCATCGCTTTTGGCAATACGGTCGATGGCAGGCCCCGAAAAAATCGGGTGCGTGCAATAGGCATAAACTTTTTTGGCACCGCGTTCTTTGAGCACTTCGGCTGCTTTGAGCAGTGTTCCTGCGGTGTCGATCATGTCGTCCATGATGACGCAGTTGCGGCCATCAATGTCACCGATCACGTGCATCACTTCAGACACATTGGCTTTGGGCCGACGCTTGTCGATGATGGCCATGTCGCAGCCGAGCTGCTTGGCCAGCGCACGCGCACGGACCACGCCGCCGACGTCTGGTGAGACAACCATCAGGTCGTTGTAGTTTTGCTGGCGCAGGTCACCCAACAAAACAGGTGAGGCGTAAATATTGTCGACAGGGATATCGAAAAATCCCTGAATCTGGTCAGCGTGCAGGTCCATTGTCAGAACACGCGAGACACCCACCGCTTGCAGCATGTTGGCGACGACTTTGGCCGTGATAGGCACACGTGCAGAACGTGGACGGCGGTCTTGGCGGGCGTAACCAAAGTAGGGGATGACCGCAGAAATGCGCTCAGCTGAAGCACGCTTCAGGGCGTCCACCATGATCAGCAATTCCATCAGGTTGTCGTTGGTCGGTGCGCAGGTTGACTGCACCACAAAGACTTCGCGGGCCCGCACGTTTTGCTGAATCTCGACGGTGACTTCACCATCGGAGAAGCGGCCGACATGGGCTGCTCCCAATGAAATACCGAGGTTCTCGGCAATCTCCTGAGCTAAGCCCGGATTGGCGTTGCCAGTAAAAACCATGAATTCAGGGTGATGCGGAAGCATGTGGGGTCCAGCGGTGTTTGGCATTGAAACAATGAAAAAGCAAAAGACACACAAAAAACACTGGGTATTCAATGCCTGCGCGGTTTTGTTTCACCGTCAATCTAAGACACTAAATACAAAAGGCCGATGCCCGGACTTTGAATCAAAGTCCGCGGCAAAGGCCCTGTAAATTTGGCAGGGGTGGAAGGAGTCGAACCTGCGAATGCTGGAATCAAAATCCAGTGCCTTAACCAACTTGGCGACACCCCTACACAGGTCAATTGCTGTCATGTGGTGGCCTTGCGGCAACCCTAACGTCAGCAACCAACCTATCAACTATTCATCATTTCTGGAAAACATGTCCTGAAACCGGCATTCTACCAACCAGCCAGAGGATGTACCCCCAGATTTTTGCATTTTTTAATGATCCAGCCGCTTGGGGCTGCCGGAATCATCGAGTCATGCAAAATTTGCGCAAAAACTGCACTCCCTGAGCCGGTCATTCTGCCTTTTAACCCTTGTGCTGCGAGCCAATCTAAAGACTGGACCATCGGCACACAAAGCTTCTCAGCAACCGGCTGCAAGTCGTTCCGGCCAAATCCGTAAACACGGCCGTTGTCGTTTGCAGCAAAGCCTAGCATTGTAGCAGTTTGTGTATCGCGTTTTAGATGAGATGCGCCAAAAATAGCGGGCGTTGAGAGCCCGACCGGCGGTTTGATCACTAAAAATTCCGCCGGCGGTAATTGGATCGGCGTCAGTTGCTCGCCAATACCTTCCACCCAGGCGTGGCCTGATCCGAGGAAAAATGGCACATCTGCACCCAAGGTCAGGGCGATCGCCTGTAATTTTTCAGGCGACAAACGAACCCCCCAGAGGCGCTGCAGTGCGCGCAGGCAACTCGCTGCATCTGACGATCCACCGCCCATCCCGGCCTGCGACGGAATGCGTTTTTCAAGGCTGATGTTCACGCCTAGGGGCGTTCCGCTGGCGGCTTGCAAGGCGCGGGCAGCGCGCACGGTCAGGTCGTCTGCGGGCAGTACTTCGGCTGAGGTTGCCCCTAAATCGGTGCGCGAAATAATACCGTCGTGACGCAGCTCGAAGTGCAGCGTGTCGCACCAATCAATGAGCATGAACACCGACTGCAGCAGGTGGAAGCCGTCAGCACGCCGCCCCGTGATGTGCAGAAATAAATTCAGCTTGGCCGGAGCCAGCACATCGTAAATAGCCTTCAGCGGGGCTGTTTTGTGACTCGCCAGCGACCAAGAATCAGACGATGTCATCGGGCTCAGAGTGATGCTATTTAACGCGGCAGCGTGTCTAGGACGATGCGCAGTTCAGTCTGCGGCAGTGGCTGGAGGCGGCGGGCTTGGATGCGCCCTTCGCGCTGACGCGTGAGGTCAGCCGTCCAACCGTTCGACGGGGTGTCTTTGCCGGTGAGCCAGTCGAAGAGGGCGGCCACCGGCAGCGCGGCACCTGTGGATTGCTCAATCAGTGCGTCAATAGAAACGTAGGTGCGGGTTTCGCTGCCCGAGTAAAGCGTTGCCTGCTGCGGCGACCATCTGGCGGCCAGCACGGTGTTTCCCAGCGGGCTGTTCAGCATCAGCTCCCCTTGATGCGGATTGCCTTTGATTTCAAAGCCACCTGAAAACGATTGAGGTGGCTCGGACTGCACTTGCAGACTCAGCCGACCGGACCAGTTGTCTATAGCCACGCCGTCAGTGGGTGCGCGCGGCATTTGAACGCAACCACTCAGCCAAACCAGACTGGCGCAAGCGAGCCAGAGCAGGCCATGGCGCCTGGCCGATGAGTCAGAAAAGCTGTTGGCCGCAAGGCGCATGAATAGCATGCGTTCAGAGTTTGACACGCAGGCGCTTCAGCGTTTCAAGCAGCGTCTCGTTGTCTGGGTTGAGCAATCGGCCCTCTTTCCAGATGGCTTGCGCACGTTCACGTTGGCCCATGCTCCACAGCACTTCACCCAAGTGCGCCGATATTTCTGAGTCCGGTCTGGCCTTGAACGCGGCTTCAAGAAGTCGCAAGGCTTCAGCCTGATGACCCAAGCGAAACTCAACCCAGCCGAGGCTGTCTTGGATGAAGGGGTCTGTCGGCGCAAAGGCGACCGCTTTTTGAATCAGTACTTTGGCTTCGGCTAAGCGCAGGTTGCGATCAGCCAGCGAGTAACCGAGGGCGTTGTAGGCTGCGTGGTAATCCGGTTTCAGGCTGATGACGCGGCGCAGCAGTTGCTCCATCTCGTCAAGCCGGCCAAGCTTCTCGGCGATCATGGACTGCTCGTAAATGAGTTCGATGTCGCTGGGGGCTTGGGTGATGGCTTGCGCAATCAGCTCGTAGGCGGGGACGTACTGTTTGAATTCTTTGAGGAGCGTGGCTTGCGCCATTAATTTGCTGCGATCGTCGCCGTCTTTGAGCTCTGGCAGGTCGCGAATAAGCTGAAGACCTTCTTGTAGTTTCCCTTGCTTAGCCAGTAGGTTGGCCCTGCGCATTTGCGCCTGCATGAGCATCTCCGGGTTGTCAATTCGCTTCAACCATGCCTCAGCGCCGGCTAAATCTTGGCGCTTTTCGGCGACCTGCGCGAGTGCAAAAAAAGCTTGCGCTAAGCCGCGTGTGCTCTCATCCCCCGGGGCTTGTTGCTCGGCTAATGCGACATATCGTTTCAGGGAAGTTTCGGCCAGTGCCGGTTTATTTTCTTGCAGCTGCAGCGAACCCAAAACCAACCAGCCCTGCGCAAAATCCGGTTTTTCCTTGAGCAGAATCTGGAGTTGAGTCAAAGCGTTGGGATAGCGCTCTGTGTTGAGCAGGTTGCGCACGTAAGCCATGCGGAGTTCCGGTGACGCAGGCGTTGCGCGGGTCAAGTATTGGCTCACCATCGCCTCCGCTTGCGGGCGTTTCGGGTCCATCAATTCGAGGGCCACCAGCACCGGCTCTTCTGCCTGTGCGTCAGCGGCTTGGCCGCGTTGAGCGGCGTCCAACGCGCCCGCTGTGTCACCGGCGGCCAGCCTTAGCCGCCCCGCCATCGCCCAGGCAGGTGCTGTGGTGCCAGGCTGGCTGAAGTACGGCGCCAAGGTTTGTTCAACCAGGGTGGCGGCCAGTTTTTTGTCGCCTGCGCGGGCATAGAGTCGCGGCACTGCGGCGAAGGTTTGGGGTCGCTCCATGGTGGGGGTTAGCTCGAGCAAAGATTTAAGGGGCTCTGCTGATTCGACCACGCGGTTCAGGGCCAGCAAGATTTGCAGTGTGTAACGACTGGCCTCAATCGACTTCGGGTGGGCCTGTCTCCAAGCGCGCGCAGCTTGCAAGGCGGCCTCGCCGGAGCGTGATTGCAGGGCGAGTTCAGTCGCCCGCTGGTACAACTGAGCATCTTTGGTTTTTTGGGCCGCATCAAGAATCAGCGACACCGCCGGGGCTGGCTCGCCAGAATTGGCACTGATCTCGCCAATCAGCAGCTGATAAAACAGTTGAGCATCGAGCGCAGAGTTGGTATTTTCGGCTTCTTTGGCTTGATGGTCTTCTAGCGTCGCATGGGGGGTTTTGCCAGGTGCCGGCACAGCAGGGGCTGTTTGTCCTGCCAACGGCGCCAGCGCCAGCCACAGTCCAGCCAAGGTCCAAAGAATTTTTTTCGTCATCAAGCCATGATAATTGATGACCATGCCAGAACTCCCCGAAGTTGAAGTCACCCGCCTGAGCTTTGCCGATCGCATTGCCGGCGCAACGATCGTCTCAGTGACGATGGGCAAGCCCTTGCGCTGGGCGCTCGGTTGTCCGCCAGAAAGTTTGCTTGGGCGCCAAGTGCTGCAGGTGCGACGGCGCGGTAAATATCTGTTGCTAGACCTTAGCAAGGGCTTGCTGCTGGTACATCTGGGCATGTCGGGCAGTGTGGTCTTTGCCGACCATTTACCGGCGTTGGGCAAGCACGACCACTTTGAGATGCAGACCACGCTGGGTAGCTTGCGGCTGAATGATCCACGTCGCTTTGGCGCGGTGGTGTATGCGCCCAGCGAGTCAGACCCGATAGCGCAAAAATTGCTGGGGCATTTGGGTGTGGAACCCCTCGGCGACGCGTTTGGCTTCACCGCGTTTCAGCTCGCACTCAAGGCTCGTCAAACGGTCATCAAACAAGTCTTGTTGGGCGGCGAGATCGTGGTGGGTGTGGGCAATATTTATGCGTCTGAAGCCTTGTTTTTGGCGGGCATCCGGCCCACAGTCCGGGCGGCGAAAATCAGCAAACCGCGCGCCGCGCTGCTGCACACCGCTATCCGGCAGGTGCTGGCAGATGCCGTCGCCAAAGGGGGCAGCACGCTGCGCGATTTTTCAAATGCGCACGGTGAACAAGGCCACTTTCAGCTGGAAGCGATGGTCTACGACCGTGCTGGCCTGCCATGCAGGCGCTGCGAAGCGCCGATCCGCCGCATCGTGCAGGGGCAACGCTCCACCTTTTATTGCGTGAATTGTCAAAAACCATAAACCCTCAGATTCTTTGCGCATGACGAAAACTCTTTCCATCGAACCATTGGCTGTATCACCACCCCGTGCTTTACCACTGCGCTTTGCAACCGATGTGGTGGCTTGGCAAAAGCAGCACGGCCGCAGCAGCCTGCCTTGGCAAAACACGCGAGATCCGTACCGCGTCTGGTTGTCTGAAATCATGCTGCAACAGACGCAGGTCAGCACGGTGCTGGATTATTACGAGCGTTTTTTGCAGCGCTTTCCAGACGTCCTCAGCTTGGCCTCGGCCGAGTTGGATGAGGTGCTTGGATTCTGGAGCGGCTTGGGTTATTACAGCCGCGCCCGCAATTTGCACCGCTGCGCCCAACAGGTGGTGAGCGAGCATGGTGGCGTTTTTCCGACGTCAGCGCTGACCCTGCAAACCTTGCCCGGTATTGGCCGCTCAACCGCAGCGGCTGTTGCCTCCTTTTGTTTCAGCGAACGCGTGGCGATTCTTGACGGCAATGTCAAACGTGTGCTGACGCGCATGCTGGCTTATTCAGCTGATCTGGCCCAAGCGTCTGCTGAGCGCGCTCTGTGGGACTTGGCGGGTGAACTGCTGCCGCCAGCCGAACACATGCCGGCGTACACGCAAGGTGTGATGGACTTGGGCGCGTCTGTCTGCTCCACGCGCCAGCCGCAGTGTTTGATTTGCCCGGTGCACACTTTGTGCGCTGCGCACCGGGAAGGCCGGCCTGAACGCTATCCGGTCAAGACGCGAAAACTAAAACGCAGCTCGCACGCGCTGTGGCTGCTGTGGGCGCAGCGCAGCGATGGTGCGGTGTGGTTAGAGCGGCGTCCGACGCGCGGTATCTGGGGCGGTTTGTACTGCTTGCCGGTGTTTGACAGTGAAGAGGCCTTGAGCGGTGCAGTGCCCGTCTCTGTACGCGCCAAGTTGCAGCCACAAACACCCTTTGTGCATGTGTTGACGCACAAGGATTTGCACCTGAAGCCCTTCGTCAGCCAGCTAACGGGCCGTCAGACATTGGCGGATGAATTGACGATGGTAGAGCGCGGCGGGGCTTGGTTTGGCCTGACAGCTTGGCAGGCGTTGGGGCTGCCTGCGCCTGTACGTAAATTGCTTGAGTCTGGCATCTGAACTTTGGCTGCGTAAAAGCGTAAGGGTTTCCCCGCTGATGAATGGCTGACCCAAGGTGCAATACTGACTTTAAAATAATTGAGTTATATTTTTTTGTAAGTAAATAGACATAAAATTTAATAGATAGTTTTAAGAGAGTAGCAGATAAATATAAATGAACATTAATAGTAAACAAAATAATAGTATAATATCTTTTACAGCATTCAGTTTTAGTATTTTATTTTTAATACTTTCGTCCAAAAGTTTTGCGGCTGAAAAGTATCCATCAAAACCAGTAAAAATTATAGTTGGCTTTGCGGCTGCTGGACCCGTAGATAATTTATCTAGAATTATCGCCAGACGCTTAAGTGAGCGTTTAGGTCAGCCCTTCGTCATTGATAACCGTCCAGGTGCAAGCAGCATGATTGGGGCACAATTTGTTGCCAACTCAGAGCCGGATGGTTACACATTGCTAATGGTGGCATCTACCCATGCCATTAATCCAAGCTTGTATAATAAGATTGCCTTCAATACCGAAAAAGACTTCATGCCGATTAGCTTGGTGGCAGAAAATCCTTTTGTGCTGGTTGTCCCGCAAAAATTGAAAATAAATTCACTTGCTGAGTTAATTGGCTTGGCAAAAACTGAATCTAAGCCACTCAATTATGCGTCTGCTGGCATTGGTGGTTTGCCACACTTATCTGCCGAATTATTTAAATTAGAGGCAGGGATTGATGCGAATCATATTCCCTATAAAGGTGCTGCACCCGCCTCGACTGATTTATTGGCTGGGCACGTCTCTTTCATGGTTAATAATATGCAATCGGCTTTACCATTCATTAAGGATGGTCGCTTGCGAGCGCTGGCAGTCACCTCGCCGGAACGACTCAGCGTACTGCCGAACGTTCCCACATTCAAAGAGTTGGGCTACAAAGGTCTACAGATTTCCGGCTGGTATGGATTACTAGCCCCTGCGGGTGTTCCTATCGAGATTGTTCAGATGCTCAATTTGCAGATCGCTCAGATATTAAAGGATAAGGATGTGATGGCTGAAATTAGGGCTGATGGTGCAGAGGTTAAGGGGAGCTCTTCAAAAGAGTTCACTGATCGAATACACGATGAAATAATAAAATGGTCCAGAATTGTAAAATTGTCGGGTGCGAGTGCGCAATAGTCATGAGTCATGAATTGATTGAAGTAAGCCCTGGCGTAAATTTATTTTGCCAGGTAGATGACTTTACAGATCCGTGGATAGATAAACCAACGATTATCATGGTTCATGGCTTTGCCGAGAGTTCACTTGCTTGGTATTCCTGGGTCCCTTTCTTAGCCAGAAATTATCGAGTCATTCGGTTTGACATGAGGGGTTATGGTCAATCAACGCCGATGTCTGAGGACTTTATTTGGACGATGGATTGTTTGCTGGATGATATATCCGCTATCGCAAGCCATTACGGGTTGGACAGGTTTCATTTAATAGGTGCAAAGAGTGGTGGTTCACTAGTATTGCAATATGCCGCAAAATTTCCTGAAAAAATAATTTCCATTATTTCGGTTACGCCGCCCGTGGTTGGCGCAAAAGCTGTCCCCAATTGGCTTAAAAAAATACGCGAAGAGGGTGTCAAGGCTTGGGCAAAAGCCACAATGCCCGGTCGGTTAGGGAGTGGCGTGACTGAAAAAGAGATTGATTGGTGGGTAGAGCACGTGCAGGGATTAACGCCGAAGTCAACTTTGATAGGTTATTTAAACTGGGTCCCGAAACTTGATTTAAGGGAAGAAGTTTTAAAGGTCATTTGCCCGACTTTAATTATTACAACTTCAGGCAGTGGCTTGCGCACAGTTCAAAGTGTAAAAGAATGGCAAACTCAAATGCATCAATCTAGTTTGCTTGTCATTGAGGGAGATGCATGGCATGCCGCTGCAGCTTATCCCGATCAATGTGCAGAGGCTGCAAAAGATTTTTTAAAACAGCATTAGATTCAATAAGTAAATATAGGAGTACTGATGAATTTTCTGAAAATATTCTCCCTGATAATAATTGTATTGAATTTAAATTGTTCGGCTAAGGCGCAAGATAATTACCCGCAAAGAGCAATCAAGATTATTGTCCCTTTTACACCCGGCGGTGTGACAGATATTTTGGCGAGGGATATATCAAAATATTTAAATCAAAGGCTTGGGCAGCCTGTCATTGTCGAGAATCGTGGAGGCGCCAATGGAAATATTGGTGCTTCGATGGCTGCCAAATCAAAGCCTGATGGATATACGTTACTCATTGCACCGGCAAATATAGCCATTAGTGCTGCATTGTATAAAAATCTGAACTATGACTTGTTTAAAGATTTGCAGCCGATTACTATTTTGGCAACAGGACCTTATATTCTGACAGTCCCGGCGAAATCTCCAGCAAACCAATTGTCGCAGTTGATACAAATGGCCAAAAATAAACCCGGGGAGTTGGCAATGGCTTCTTCCGGTATGGGGAGTGCGGGTCACTTGGCAGGGGAGTTGCTACAGATTAATTCTGGTGTGCGTTTAACTCACATACCGTATAAAGGACAGTCGGATGCGATGGTTGACTTAATTGGAGGCCATGCGGCATTATTTTTTGCGACAGTCGCGGTTGTCAATCCTCACCTGCATGATGGAAAAATAAAGATTTTGGCAGTCACGACAAAAAATCGTTCCCCACTTTTGCCTCAAGTCCCAACGATTTCTGAGTTAGGGTATCCAGGATTCAATATTGGTGCCTGGCATGGTTTGTTTGTGCCAAATGGCGTACCCAAGGAAATTGTGACACTATTGCATCAGGAGATTACTCGTTACTTCACCGATGTAGATATTCAGAAGAAGTATGCAGTGCAGGGTTTGCAGCTGGTAACCAATAATCCTGAAGATTTCACGAAGTTTTTACGTGCTGAAGTCTTGGAGTATGACAGAGCTATTAAAAAAGCTGATATTCAAGAAAATTAATTTTGAGGTTTATTTGTATGTCAGTTAAATTTAATCAGATGCCGGTAGATGACTTGATGGTTCAATATGAATTGGCTAACTATATAGAACCTTGGCGTAAAGAGCCCCCTGAAACTTTTTTCTTGTATCATGGATATGCTAGAAATATGCTTTTTTGGCAGAAATGGTTGCCTTTGTTGTCTGGTGATTATCAGGTTTTAAGAGCTGATGCAAGAGGTTGCGGGGGGACGAAGCAACCAGACGGTGGGAAAGATTTTACTTTTGCGCAATTAGCCTCCGATGCGATTGGGTTAATGGATCGTTGCGGCCTTGAAAGAGTCCATTGGGTAGGGGAGTCATCTGGCGGAATTGTTGGATTAGCCGTTGCTTTGCAGTACCCCGATCGTTTGCATTCGTTAACCCTCTGCGATACACCATTTAAGAGACCAAGTCACATCGCTTCTACTTATGTTTTGGGTGAGGTGGACAGAGAGGCTGCATTCAAAAAGCATGGCGTTGGGGGCTGGTGTCGACAAACTCTTAAATATCGTTTAGACACAAATCGTGCCTCTGAAGAATTGTGCGAATGGTATATATCGCAGATGGATCAAATCCCAATCCCGATTGCCGTTGAGATTGAAAAGATGATTGGTGCAGGAAATCTATGGAGCCAGTTACCCCATGTGAAGGTGCCAACCTTGATCATGGCCGGTGAACAGAGTCAGATTGCAAATGAGGACATGCGTTCTGAAATGAAAAAACAAATGCCTTTTGCGAAGTTAGTGACATTCAGTGGTTGCGGGCATGGAATTCACTTAATTGAGCCAAAGCGATGCGTTGATGAAATTAAATTATTTATTGATTCAATTTGAATTTATTTGAATCAGTTACTTCTATAGATCTGCACCACTGCACAGTATCCGAATAGGCCGAGAGCTTGTTTTCAGGGCTTGGACTCAAGCGTTTGATTTGGCAGCGTTGAGATTGGGCAGAAACCAAGCGACCAGGCCAAGCGCCGGCAGGTAGGAGCAGAGCCTGTAAATAAACGCAATGCCCTGTGAGTCGGCGATGTGCCCCAAGATGGCCGCACCGAGTCCACCGAGGCCAAACGCCAATCCAAAAAACATCCCTGATACCAGGCCGACGCGACCCGGTATCAGCTCATGGGCAAACACCAAGATAGCCGGAAAGGCCGAAGCCATCAGCATGCCGATGATGATCGTGAGGACACCCGTCCAAAACAGGTCCGCATACGGCAGCGCCAGCGTAAAAGGCAGGGCGCCCAAAATAGAAATCCAGATCATGGGCCGGCGACCTATCCGGTCGGTCAAGGCGCCACCAACCAGCGTTCCCACGGCGATCGAGGCCATGAAAATAAACAGCTGTATCTGCGCTGCTTGTATCGGTAGATTGAAGCGTTCAATCAGATAAAAGGTGAAGAAGGAGGTCAGGCTAGAGCTGTAGACGTTCTTGGAAAACAGCAACAGCATCAGTACGCAGACCAAGAACAAGACGCGCGCGCGCGATAAGTTATGGGTTGGGGTTGTTGTGCGTGCTGCCGCATGACCGGGACGCGAGCGGGCGCTGTACCACAGGCCAATGCGGGTCAATAAGCCCACTCCCGCGAGCGCAGCGAGCGAGATCCAAGCGATGGCACCTTGACCCCGCGGCAGGACAATAAAGGCGGCCAACAGTGGACCGACTGCCTGCCCGACGTTGCCGCCGACTTGAAATAAAGCCTGCGCGGTGCCATAACGACCCCCGGATGCCATGCGTGCAACGCGAGACGCCTCTGGGTGAAAAATGGCAGAGCCTGTGCCCACCAACGCCGCCGCAAACAGAATCGCTTGATAGTTATGCGCAACCGACAGCAGCAGCAGTCCGACCAGCGTCGAGCACATGCCGAGTGCCAGTGAAAACGGTTGGGGGCGTTTGTCGGTGTAATAACCGATGGTTGGCTGCAACAGCGACGCTGTCAATTGAAAGGCCAGTGTGATGATGCCGATCTGACCAAAGTCCAGGTGGAATTCCTGCTTGAACAAAGGATACAAGGCCGGAATCAGGGATTGAATGAGGTCATTCAACAGGTGACAAAAGCTCAGTGAGATCAGGACCGGTATGGCCGCCGCCTGTGCCGTCAGGCAGTTTTCAGGTGCGGCCGTTGTGCCACTGCGGGGAACTATTGAAATCGCTGGATTGTTCATGTTTTACGCTCTGTCAGTGACGCGCAAGGCGTCGAGTTCGCGGTGCCGTTTCAGTGTTTGCCAGTGCCGGCTGAAAGCCAGCGTCAGCGCTTCCACCAGGTACACCGACCGGTGTTGGCCACCGGTACAGCCAATGGCCACCGTGACATAGCTCCGGTGGTCACGGACCAGCGCCTGCAACCAACGCTGGATGAATTGCTCAATGCTGGTGAACATCTCAGCCACTTCAGGGTGCGACCGCAGGTAGTCGGCGACGGGTTGATCACGGCCGGTGAGGTCGCGCAATTCGCTTTCGTAATGCGGATTTGGCAGCATCCGAACGTCAAAAACAAAGTCTGCGTCCAGCGGCACCCCACGCTTGAAGGCGAAGGATTCAAAGACCAGCGTGAGGCGGTCGGCAGGCGCAGATATCAGCGTCTTCACGTAAGCCTGTAGCTGCGACGATCGAATGATGCTGGTGTCCATCACCAGCGCCTGTTCACGCATGTCACTGAGTAATTCGCGTTCGAGTTCAATCGCCTCGACCAGCGCCCGGTGCTGATCTGCAACGCCCACGCGTGACAGCGGATGCATGCGCCGTGTTTCTGAGAAACGGCGCACCAGTGTGTCGGTGCTGGCATCTAAAAAAATAGATTTGACGGCAATGCCTTGCTCGCGAAGTGCACGCAGCTGCTGCGGCACTTGCGGCAGCGAAGCGGCGCTGCGAACATCCATGGCGATAGCCACGCGGCTCGCGCCATGCTTGAGTTCAAGCGCTACAAAGCTGTTCAGCAATTCGGGCGGCAGATTGTCGACGCAGTAGTAGCCGGCGTCTTCAAGCGCGTTCAGCGCCACTGACTTGCCGGAGCCGGACATGCCGGTGATCAGCACCATCTCCATGGCTTGTGTGTTGCTTGTGTCGGTGTTCATGGGTCGAGCATTTCTTTAGCGTGGGCCAGGGTGGTGCCGGAGAGTTTTTCGCCGCCCAGCATGCGGGCAATTTCGGCGACCCGTTGATCGCTGTCGACGGCGCTCACGCTGCTGGCGGTGCCAGTCTTGTCGCTGCGTTTGGCCACCACCAGGTGCTGGTCGGCACAAGCAGCGACTTGCGGCAGGTGGGTGACGGCCATCACCTGACGGTCTATGCCGAGCTGCTTCATGAGTTTGCCGACGGTTTCTGCCACCGCACCGCCAACGCCAGAATCAACCTCGTCAAAAATCAGCGTTTCGGCCTGACCGAGTTGGCTGGTGGTGACCGCAATCGCCAGCGCGATGCGCGACAGTTCGCCGCCCGAGGCGACTTTACCAACCGGACGTGGCGTGCTGCCGCTGTGGCCTGCGACTAAAAATTCAGCTTGTTCCAGCCCGTGGGCTGCGGCTTGTTCCAGCTTGCTGAGCATGACTTGAAATTGGCCACCCTGCATGCCCAAGCCTTGCATGGCTGCGGTGATGGCTTTGCCCAGTGCTGGTGCTGCTTTGGTGCGCGCAGCAGAGATGATTTTGGCTTCTGTCTGATAGGCTGTTTGCGCGACGTTGACCGCACGCTCGAGCGCGGTCAAATCGGTGGCGGCATCCAGCTTTCGCAACTCTTGCCGCCAGCTGTCCAGTAATTCGGGCAACTCGGCTGGTGGGCGTTTGTAGCGGCGCGCCAAGCTGACCCAGCTGGCGAGTCGTTCATCCAATGCGTTCAGACGCTGCGGCTCCAGTTCGGAGTGTCGGGCGTAGCCATTCAGGGTGTGCACGGCATCTTCAGCTTGTGCCAAGGCACTGTGAAGAACTTCCAGCGGGCCGTCGAATTGCGGCTCAATGTGCGCTTGCGCTTGCAATGCCGATATGGCCCGGCCCAGCTGGCTTGTCGCGCTGTCGTCGACGTCTTGCAAGGCATGCAGCCCAGCTTCAACAGCGTCCCGCAAGGCCTGCGCGTTCGACAGGCGGCTGTGCTGCGTGTTGAGCTCATCCCACTCGTCGGCACCAGGCGCCAGTTTGTCGAGCTCGCTAATTTGCCAGGCTAGCCGTTCTTGTTCGCGTTGCAGACTGTCTTGTGCGCTGCGGGCTTCGGCCAGTGTTTTTTGGGCAGCGCGCCACGCTTGCCAGCAGGGATTTAATTTGTTCAGGGCGACGCCTGCGTAGGCGTCCAGCAAGCCGCGCACCGAGTCCGGGCGGGTCAGGCTTTGCCAGGCGTGCTGGCCGTGAATGTCCACCAGCAGGTCGGCGATTTCTTTCAGCTGCGTGGCGGTCGCCGGGCTGCCATTGATCCATGCACGGCTTTTGCCCTGTGCATCAATCGTGCGCCGTAGCAGCAAGTCGTCCTCAATCGGCAGGCCTTTGTCTTCTAGCCACGTCAGCAGCGGCGCGGTGCCGCTGAACGTGGCACTGATCTCGCAGCGCTCTGCGCCTTCCCGCACCACCGCAGCATCAGCGCGGGCACCCAGCGCGAGTTGCAAGGCATCAATCAAGATCGACTTACCGGCACCCGTTTCACCTGTGAGCACGGTGAAGCCGCTGGCAAGTTCAAGCTCCAATTCGCGAACAATCACAAAGTCCCGAAGGTAGATGCGTTTGAGGCTCATGGCTCAGGCAACGCCTTCATTCCAGTGCAATTTTTTGCGCAAGGTGTCGAAGTAGCTCCAGCCGACAGGGTGCAAAAAGCGCACTTGGTGTTCAGAGCGCCGAACGATGATGCGGTCTCCATGTAGCAGACTGGTCAGGGTCTGCATGTCGAAGTTAGCGCTGGCGTCGCGGCCGGCCACAATTTCGACGGCGATCTCGCCTTGGTCTGACAGCACGATGGGTCGGTTCGACAAATTGTGCGGTGCGATGGGCACCAAGATCCAGCCGCCAATCGACGGATGCAACAAAGGCCCACCCGCCGACAGCGAGTAAGCCGTGGAACCGGTGGGCGACGCAATGATCAAACCATCTGCGCGCTGGTTAGCCACAAAGCGGCCGTCGACCTCAACCCTCAGTTCGACCATACCGGCCGAGACGCCACGGTTCACCACAACGTCATTCATGGCGGTGGCATCGAAAACACAGTGACCACCGCGGACCACTTTGGCTTGCATCATCCAGCGTGGGTCTTCGTCGTAATGGCCCTGCAGAATGGGCGCCAGTGTGGTTTGGTATGCCTCAAAAGCGATGTCAGTGATGAAGCCGAGACGGCCCTGGTTGATGCCTACCAGCGGCACACCAAACTGCGCCAGTTGCCGGCCAATGCCAAGCATGGTGCCGTCACCGCCAACCACCAGGCCGAGGTCGCATTGCGCGCCAATTTGCGCGACATTCAGGATCGGGTAAGTGGTGATTCCGGCATTGCTGGCGGTGTCTGCCTCAATCGCCACCTCGCAACCCTGCGCGCCCAAAAACTGCGCAATGCCTTCGAGTGCCGACCGCGAGTCATGGGCGTGGTACTTGCCAATCAGGGCGACGTGGCGGAATTTTGACTTCATTATTAAATTACATCACAACCGAGACGCTTGAATCCGTAGAATCGCCAGCATGCTTGATGATCGTGCGAAGTTATTGCTCAAAGCGCTGGTCGAGCGCTACATTGCCGACGGCCAGCCGGTGGGCTCGCGCACGCTGTCCAAGGCCTCGGGGGTGGAGTTGTCGCCGGCGACTGTCCGCAATGTCATGAGTGATCTGGAGGAACAGGGGTTGATCATCAGCCCGCACACCTCGGCTGGACGGGTGCCTACGGCCCGGGGTTACCGGCTGTTTGTCGACACCATGCTCACCTTGCAACCGTCGCATCTTGGATCCGGTTTGATGGGTGGCCAAAGGCTGGCACCCGACCAGCCGCAGAAAGTCCTGACGAATGCGGCGCACATGCTGTCCAGCCTGTCTCAATTTGTCGGTGTGGTGATGGCGCCACGGCGTACCTCGGTGTTTCGCCACATTGAATTTTTGCGGCTGTCAGACCGGCGGGTGTTGGTGATCATCGTGTCGCCAGACGGCGATGTGCAAAACAGGGTGATCTTCACTGAAACTGACTTCACGCAGAGCCAGTTGATCGAAGCCGCTAATTTTTTAAATTCGCACTACGCCGGCATGGCCATGGAAGAAGTACGCGAACGGCTGAAAAACGAGGTCGAAGCCCTGCGTGGCGAAATTGCCAGCCTGATGCAGGCAGCGGTCAAAGTCAGCGCAGAGGCCATCGAGGCCAGCGAAGAGGTGGTGGTCTCGGGTGAGCGCAACCTGCTCGCTGTCAGTGACTTTTCAGGCGACATGAGTAGCCTGCGCAAGCTGTTTGACCTGTTTGAGCAAAAAGCTCAGCTGATGCGGCTACTGGATGTTTCCAGTCGCGCTGAAGGTGTGCGTATTTACATCGGTGGCGAAAGCCAAGTCATCCCGTACCAGGAGCTGTCTGTGGTGACCGCACCGTATGAAGTCGATGGCCAGGTGGTCGGCACTCTGGGCGTGATCGGTCCGATGCGCATGCCTTACGAAAAAATGATTCAAATCGTCGACATCACGTCAAAACTGGTGAGTACGGCTTTGAGTCACAGCAAATAGAATTCGATTTCATGGAGGCCTTGTATCGGCTTTGAATGCCTCCACCTTGCAACGGTTCGGCTTTAACATTTCAAAGGTAATTCCATGCTCGGTGCTTTTACTCAACGCTTTGGCAAGTGGCTCGCCATTGCCGCCATGCTCGGCTTTGGCTTGGCATTAGCCCAGTCTGAACCCACCTTGAACCAGGTCTACGAAGCAGCGCAATCTGGAAAAATGGACCAAGCTCAAACCATGATTCAGCAAGTCCTGGTGGCCCACCCCAACAGCGGCAAGGCGCACTTTGTGCAGGCCGAGCTGTTCGCCAAGCAAGGTCTGAACGGCCGTGCCAGCGACATGCTCGCGACCGCCGAAAAACTCTCTCCAGGCCTGCCATTTGCCAAGGCTGAAGCGGTTCAGAGCCTGCGCGCCAAAATTTCTGCCCGACCTGTTCAGCAGTCATCCGGCAATGGCAATTCATCGTCCAGACCCCTCAGTAGTTATGCAGGGCCTGCAACGTCCGCCTCTAATTTTTCCTGGGGTATGCCCCTGCTGTTGGCTGGTGGCGTCATGCTTATCGGTTACTTCATGTTCCGCCGCAAAAACCCACCCGTCGAGTTCCATGCGCAGCAGCCTTATGGCTATCCTGCCAATCAGGCCCCGATGGGTAGCCAACCTGGTAATGGTTTGAGCGGTCCTCAAACCTTCGGCATGGGCGGCGCGTCAACTGCTGCCCAGGGTTATGCCCAGCCGCCTGCCAGCGGCATCGGCAGCAATATTGCGGGTGGTCTGGCCACTGGTTTGGCGGTGGGTGCGGGCATGATGGCGGCCCAAGCCATCGGCAAAAGTCTGATGGGCAACAACGAGGGCAGCCATGACGGCTCATCCCGTCTGGCCAATAACAACAGCAACAATTACGAACCGATTGCCGACAACAACAGCACCATGGGCGGTCAAAATTTTGGCGTCACCGACAACGGTTCCTGGGATGACGGCGGCAGCGCGGATGCTGGCGGCGGTGACTGGGATAGCTAAGCGGTATATGCTGGCAGTTTAGGGACGTGGCATGGACATTTTCAAACGTCGATCACTGCTGGCGCTATTGGCGCTACCCACCGGCTGCGCGATCCAATACCTTCCGCCATTGGCTACCACCAAAATGAGCCGTGGTCGCCCTGCCGGTTCGGTACGGACGCCAGCGATAGGGCAAAGCTGGACCTACAGCAAGTTCAACTTCTACAACAGCCAATTGCTCGACACCGTCAAAGAACAAGTTGTCAGTTTGGACGGTGGCATACGGATCAACCGGCGTTCAAAAAACAACGTCGATGCGGGTGATGAGTTTCAGCCCGTCTGGGGCCAAGTTAAACAAGACCCTTACTGGGATCTGCTGCAAACCTACGAAGCGGCGATGCCATTGTGGTTGGACGATTTCACTGTGGGCACAAGCCAATCTACCGACACCCACTATCAATCCGGCACGTCCTCATTTCGCTATTGGATCAGTGCCAAAACGACAGTGACGGGTTGGGAAGAAGTGGCCCTTCCGGGTGGAACTTTTCAAACGGTTCGCATTGAAAAGTTCATTCGATTGACTCATCCCGACTTCAATAGGCTTGACACGGTGAGGCGCGACACCCTGTGGCTCGCCCCAGAAATCGGTCGCTGGGTAGCGAGAGAAACAAACGGCCAATTCAGAATCCCCGGCAGCAGAAGCAGTTGGATAGGTCGAGAAGACCACTTCCGTTGGCAGTTGGA
>CANCCE010000026.1 GCA_947374505.1 Comamonadaceae bacterium
CCCGACTCACGGGCAATCTGGCCCTTGGTGCGACGTCTGGGTTTGTAGGGCAAGTACAGGTCTTCCAAGTCTTGCTTGGTGCCGGCGGCTTCAATCGAGGCGCGCAGCGCAGGGGTCAATTTGCCCTGCTCTTCGATGCTTTTGAGCACCGTTTCACGGCGATCTTCAAGCTCTCTCAAATACCCCAGCCGGGCTTCCAGTTCACGCAACTGAATATCGTCGAGACCACCGGTGACTTCTTTGCGGTAGCGAGCGATAAAAGGCACGGTCGCACCGCCGTCAAGGAGTTCCACGGCAACCCGAATCTGTTGCTCTTGAACTCTGATTTCTGCGGCGATTTGCCGGATGATTTTCTGCATGTGGGAAGGTCTTGTAGCGAGCGAAAAATGAAGAGGCATTCTCCCACAGCACTTTCGTGAAGCTCTGCGTATGATGGGGCTTTAACGGGAGTTGCGATGCGTATACGGTCCATTTTGCTGCTTTTGGGCATCGTCTTGACTTCGGCTTTGGTGGCCCTGAATCTCGAAGAGTTCAACCGACTGAGCCCACTCAGTCTCGGTTTCACCAGCGTTCAAGCGCCTTTGGCGATGATCATGCTGGGTGCACTGGCCGCAGCGCTGGTGATTTTTTTACTTTTCAGCGCCTACGCCAAAAGCGCCTATTTGATCGACAACCGACGGACATCACGCGAGCTCAAAAGCCAACGCGAACTGGCCGACAAAGCCGAAACCTCGCGATTCAATGAGCTGCAGCAGTACTTGGCGGCAGAAAGCCATGCCATGGCCGACCGCGAAGCCGAAACCACCCTGCGTTTAGACGAACGCTTAGCGCGCCTGCAATCAGATCTTGAATCGCGTATTGAGCAATCGACCAACACGCTGGCAGCCTGCATCGGCGAGTTGGAAGACCGGGTCGATCAGACGGTCGGGCGTCCCATTGTCGAGGCCGAAGCAACCCGCTTGCGTTGATAAGCGACTATTTTCAAGCTCACCCATCTTTTAAATCAGCTTGACAATTTGCTTGCCAAAGTTCTTGCCTTTCAGCAAACCCAGAAAAGCTTCCGGCGCAGCCGCTAACCCTTGCGCCACACTTTCGCGGGGACGAAGTTTGCCAGTGACGACCAAGCCGCCAAGTTCTTGCAAGGCTTTCGGCCAGATGTCCATGTGTTCAGTGACGATGAAACCCTGAATCCTCAAACGACTTCTGAGAATCAGTGCCGGGTAGTTCATCGGCAGTGGTTTGCCATCGTAACCAGCGATCATCCCGCACAGCGCTATACGACCAAAGTCATTCATGCACAGCATCACGGCATCGAGGGCCATGCCACCGACGTTTTCAAAGTAGCCATCAACACCGTCCGGACAGGCCAGCTTGAGCGCCCTAGACATTGAGACCGCGTCGGTGTGTTGCTGATAGTCAATGCAGGCATCAAAGCCAAGTTCAGTGGTGGCGTACTGGCATTTGGCCGGTCCACCGGCGATACCCACCACACGGCAGCCGCGCGCTCTGGCCAATGCCGCAAAAGCGCTGCCGACAGCCCCCGTAGCAGCACTCACCACCAGCGTCTGTCCCGGCTGATCTTGGATGATGCTGGTCAAACCATACCAAGCTGTGACCCCCGGCATGCCCACGGCACCCAAGTAATAGGACGGGGGAACGTGGGTGGTGTCGACCTTGCGCAAGGCACCGGGCGCTGTTGTGGCAGTCACAACGCTATAGGCCTGCCATCCTCCCATGCCGACGACCATGTCACCGGGCGTGAACAAAGTCGAGCGACTTTCAAGAACTTCACCCACGGTGCCGCCCCCCATGACTTCGCCTAAGGGTTGAGGAGCGGTGTAGCTCTTCGTATCATTCATGCGACCGCGCATGTAAGGATCGAGACTCAGGTAATGATGCTGGACCAGCACTTCCCCGTCCTGCAATGTGGGGGTCTCAGACGTCACCAGTTTGAAATTGCTGAGGGTGGCTTCACCTGTGGGGCGGTTATCGAGAAGAATTTGCGGGTTGCTGGGCAAGTTAAGTCTCCAATCTGTGGTTAATCCGTGAGCAGTTGATTGGCTGGCAAACCTGCCCGAGCTTTTTGGCTGTCGCTTCGCCTCACATATTTGAACGTGCCGGTCGCGTGGGCACATGCGTTGCCCTGGCTGTCGTAGAGTTTGGCTTCGACAAAGGCCATAGAGGTTGTGCGTTGAATCAGGTGGCCACGCCCGGTCAAGGTACTGCCGTCACCGGGTACGGGTTTCATGAAGCTGGTTTTCATCTCAATCGTGGCGAGTCCCATTTCAGGGGCCACGCTACGGGCAGCTTGGGCCATGGTCACATCCATGAAGGTCATGATTGCGCCGCCGTGCGTGACGCCGAACGAATTCAGGTGTTCCGCCCGTGGGGAAAATTCGATGGTTGATTCACCCGCTTCAGCGCGGACAAGGTCAAAGCCTAAATGTGAGGCAAAAGGAATTTCGACGTCGAATTTCATGTGTATTTTTTGTGAAAATTGTTCAATACGATAGATCGCTTCAGTCGACCTTTAGTCGTGAGCGAACATAAATCAAGACGGCCCCAAGCAAGGCGACACAGCCGCCGCCAACGACCATCGACCAGCCCATGGCCTCATCTTGACGCGCCACCGATAGACCCAGTACGAGTGTCAGCAAGCCGCCGTAAATCAGCACCCAGATAAGCTGCTGCAGTCGTTTTAAGTGATGAAGAGTTGTCATGTTCAAAGCACTTCAAAAATGCCTGCGGCACCCATGCCGCCGCCAATGCACATGGTGACACAAACCCGTTTGACACCGCGGCGCTTGCCCTCGATCAACGCGTGGCCGGTCAGCCGCTGGCCGCTCACTCCATAGGGATGGCCAACAGCAATGGCACCGCCGTTGACATTCAATCGATCCATTGGAATCCCCAGTTTGTCAGCGCAATACAGCACCTGCACGGCAAAGGCTTCGTTGAGTTCCCACAGGTCAATGTCACTGACCTTCAAGCCTAACTTGCTCAGCACTTTGGGGATGGCGAAGACGGGACCAATGCCCATCTCATCGGGCTCACATCCAGCCACGGCAAACCCCAGAAAACGGCCTAGCGGCTTGAGACCTTTGCGCTCGGCCACGCTGTCGTGCATCACCACAACGGCACCCGCACCATCCGAAAACTGGCTGGCATTGCCCGCGCTCACTACACCGCCCGGCATGGCTGGCTTGAGACCCCTGAGACCTTCTTGTGTGGTACCCGGTCGGATGCCTTCGTCATGGTTGACGGTCACTTTTTTCGTCATCAGCCCCATCACCGGATCCAGTACCCCGGCAACCACCGAGATGGGCGCGATCTCAGCGTCAAACAGTCCAGCGACTTGTGCTGCTTCGGCTCTTTGCTGGCTGCGGGCGCCGTAGTCGTCCATGCGCTCACGCGAGATGCCATAGCGCTTGGCCACCAGCTCAGCCGTTTGCAACATATTCCAATAAATCTCGGGTTTGTTTTTTGCGAGCCAGCTGTCTTGCAGCATGTGCGTATTCGTTTCTTGCTGCACACATGAAATACTTTCGACGCCACCGGCCACAAAAATATCAGCTTCACCCGCGATGACCCGTTGCGCGGCCAAGGCGATCGACTGCAAGCCGGATGAGCAAAACCGGTTCACGGTCATGCCCGACACGCTGACCGGGCAACCCGCGCGCAAGGCTATTTGCCTTGCGATGTTGGCACCCGTGGCACCTTCAGGGGCGGCGCAACCGATGATCACATCTTCGACCTCAGCCGGTTCGATGCCGGCCCGCTGAAGGGCGTGTTCGACAGCGTGACCACCGAGTGTGGCGCCGTGCGTCATATTGAAAGAGCCCTTCCAGCTTTTAGCCAGAGGGGTGCGGGCAGTGGAAACAATCACAGCTGTTGTCATGGAATTCTCCGGAGTCGGTGGATGGGGTTCAGTTGAAGGTCTTGCCTTCAGCGACGAGCCTTGCCAGCAGCGGCGCAGGCTGCCAGAAATTGGCATCATCCAACGGGTTGAGTGCAAAGCGCTTCATGGCTTGAACAACGTTGAACAACCCGACTTGATCGGCGTACAACATGGGGCCACCGCGATGCGGAGGGAATCCGTAGCCAAACACGTAGGCGATGTCGATGTCACTGGCCTTGGCAGCGATGCCCTCTTCCAAAATATGCGCGGCTTCATTGACCAAGCTGAAGACCAGCCGCTGCACAATTTCTTCGTCAGAGATCTTGCGCGGCGTGATGCCCAGCGACTGGCGGTGCGCAGCCACCATGGCGACCACGTCCGCGTTCGGAATCGCATCGCGTTGGCCGGCCACGTAGTCGTACCAGCCAGCGCCGGTTTTTTGACCGAAACGCCCTTGCTCACAAAGTAAATCTGCGGTCTTGCTGTATTTCATCTCTGGCTTTTCGCTGTAACGGCGCTTGCGGATAGCCCAACTGATGTCGTTGCCGGCCAAGTCACTCATGCGAAAAGGCCCCATCGCAAAACCAAACTTCTCGACGGCCTTGTCGACCTGTGCCGGAGTGCAACCCTCGTCCAATAAAAATCCCGCTTGGCGGCCATATTGGTCAATCATGCGGTTACCGATGAAGCCATCACAGACTCCGGACACGACCGCTGTTTTACGTATCTTTTTCGCTGCCACTATGACGGTGGCCATGACGTCTTTGGCGGTCTTGTCAGCGCGCACCACTTCCAGCAGCTTCATCACATTCGCCGGGCTGAAAAAATGCAGCCCGACCACGTCTTGGGGACGATGGGTGAAGTTCGCTATGGCATTGACATCCAGCGTTGAGGTGTTGCTCGCCAAAATCGCGTCCGGCTTCATCACCCGATCCAGTTCTTTAAAAACTTTTTCTTTGACGCCCATCTCTTCAAAGACGGCTTCAATCACCATGTCGGCGGCACTCAAGTCGTCATAGCTCAGCGTGCTGCTCAGCAGACTCATGCGTTGCTCGTACTTGTCTTGTTTGAGCTTGCCTTTTTTGACCTGCGCTTCGTAGTTTTTACGGATGGTGGCGATGCCGCGGTCCAGCGCCTCTTGCTTCATCTCCAGCAATGTGACGGGCAGACCTGCATTCAGAAAATTCATCGCAATACCGCCACCCATGGTGCCCGCACCAATCACCGCCACCGACTTGATGTCGCGCAACGGTGTGTCAGCCGGCACATCGGCGATCTTCGAGGCTGCACGCTCGGCCATGAACAGGTGACGCAGCGCTCGGCTTTCAGGCGACAACATCAGGTTGACAAAGAGCTCTCGCTCGACCAACACGCCTTCGTCAAAACTTTTCTGTGTCGCAGCCTGCACAGCATCCACACATTTGAGAGGCGCGGGAAAATGCTTGGCCATGCCTTTGACCATGTTCCGCGCAAACTGAAAGTAGCCATCGCCTTGAGGATGTTTGCAAGGCAGGTTGCGGACCAACGGCAATGGACGAGCATCAGCCACTTCGGCCGCCAAAGCGAGTGCTTCTTCAGCCAGCGAGGCCGCAGAGACGCTGATTTTGGCAAACAGCTTTTGGCCCGGCAGCATGGCCAGCATCTCGCTTTTAACCGCCTCGCCGCTGACGATCATGTTGAGCGCAGGCTCCACGCCCAGGGCGCGCGGCAAGCGTTGTGTACCACCCGCACCAGGCAACAAACCAAGTTTGACCTCCGGCATGGAGATGCTGCAGCCCGGAGCCGCAATGCGGTAATGGCATCCCAGCGCCAGTTCTAAGCCGCCGCCCATGCAAACGGAATGAATCGCAGCGATGACCGGCTTACTGGCGTTTTCAACGGCCAAAATCACACTGCGTAAATTGGGCTCGACCGCAGCCTTGTCTGTGCCGAATTCCTTGATGTCGGCGCCGCCCGAAAAGGCTTTGCCTGCGCCGCTGATGACGATGGACTTGATGGCCTTGTCGGCTTGCGCCTGCTGCAAGCCATCGGTGATGGCACGGCGAGTGGCCATCCCCAAGCCATTGACGGGTGGGTTGTCAAGCGTGATGACCGCCACGTTGCCGTGAACTGTGTAATGCGCTGTCATGGAAAGTTCCTTAAGGCGATGTTGATCAAAAAAGTACGGTCGTTCTTTTTATTGTACGAAAGACTGACGTTGAGAGACTGCGCCGGCTCGAAAAAGGCTGCTCAAGCAAGTTCTTGTCACATAGTGTTTCTACAATCATTCCGGTTGGCTGAGTGCTGGCTGAAGTGCTTCGCCCTTGATGTCGATCAACGTCATCAATCTAACTTCAGGCACAGTCGAGTAGACCAGATGAGTTCAATAATATTAAAAAGGTTTGATATGCGTCCATTCCGTCGGTTGGGTCAAGCTCGCTTGGCCGCTTGGGCCATGGCAGCGATCTGCGCATGGAGCGCCCCGGCTCAGTCGGCAGAGCGCTCGGCCACGTTTACTGTGGCGAGCAGTCAAGTCAAGGCCTTAGGCATTCAGACGGCCCCGTTGATCAGTCAAGCCGAGTCGGTACGCACAAGTTACCCGGCTCAAGTGGTCATCCCACCGAATGCAGAGCAGGTCATCAGCTCCCCTGTCAACGGCGTGATTTCGCAATTGTTGGTCCAGACCAATGATGCGGTGCGTGCGGGCGCCCCGTTGGTTCGCATTTCCAGCAACGAGTTTGGTCAGCAGCAGTTGCTGTTGCTACAGGCCGGCACACGGGCCACTTTGGCGGCGCAGGCCAGCCAGCGGGAGCAAGCGCTTTTCGCAGAGGGTCTCATCGCCCAGCGCCGTGTGCAGGAAGCGCAAGCCACGTTAATGGACACCGAAGCGGCTTTGAAGCAAGCCAAAGCCGCCTTGCGCCTGATGGGCATGTCAGCCGCCAGCATCGACAAGGTCAGCGTGTCAGGACATCCACAAGACAGTTTGGTGCTGGCCGCGGCGCAGGCGGGGGTTGTCACAGACCTGGCGGTGAAACCGGGCCAACGGGTCGACTCGACCACGGCCTTGTTGCACTTGGCGCAAACCGGAACGCTATGGCTCGAGATCCAGGTGCCTGTCGCGGAGAGTACCCGATGGTTACCTGGCACCCAGCTGACAGTGGTGGGGCGTAGCGTGACCGGCAAGCTCTTGAGCCGCAGCGCCATGGTGGAATCCGGCAGTCAGATGGTCACCCTGCGTGCGCTGGTTCAGGGCAAAGCCAGCCTTTTACGCCCGGGTGAGGTGCTGTCGGTGGAGCTGCCCGCAGCGTCGACTTCCGTGGCAACAACAGCCTCATGGGATCTCCCGCTCTCAGCTGTAGCGCATGACGGCAAGCAGGCTTACGTGTTTGTGCGCACGGCTGACGGTTTTCAAGCCAGGGCGGTACAAGTCTCCGCCAACGCAGGTCAGCGGGTGCAGATTCAAGGCCCCGTCAAAGCGGGTGAGGAAGTCGCTGTCAGCGGTGTTGTATCACTCAAGGGTGCCTGGATCAATCAGAAAGTCAGTCAGTGATGCTGGCCCGTTTGATTCAATTTTCTTTGGCGCAGCGCCTCTTTGTGCTGATGGCCACGTTGATGCTGGCCGCCGCCGGCTGGTATGCCTTGCGCGGCTTGCCTATCGACGCCTTTCCGGATGTCTCGAGCACGCAGGTCAAGGTCATCATGAAAGCGCCCGGCATGACGCCCGAAGAGGTCGAAAGCCGGATCTCAGTCCCCATCGAAGTGGACATGCTCGGCATTCCCAAAACCAAAATTTTGCGCTCCGTGACCAAGTATGGCTTGGTCGACGTGACGATTGACTTCGAAGACGGCACCGACATTTATTGGGCACGCCAACAGGTGAGCGAACGGCTCGGTGGCTTGAGCGCCAGCCTGCCGGCCGGCATTTCAGGCGGCATGGCCCCGGTGACGACCCCGCTCGGCGAAATGTACATGTTCACCGTCGAGGCTGACGCGATGTCACTCGCTGAGCGCCGCAGCCTGCTCGACTGGGTCATCCGGCCGGCACTGCGCACCGTCCCGGGCGTGGCCGATGTGAATGCGCTAGGCGGTGTGGTTCGAGCTTACGAAATTGTCCCCGACCCGGTCCGCATGGCGGCCAGTGGCGTGACCATCTCGCAACTCAAAGACGCCGTCGAAACCAACAACCGCAATGACGGCGCCGGCAGACTCCGTGAGGGAGACGAGGTGCTGCTGGTGCGCACGGAAGGCAGCGTCAACAGCCTGGAGGATTTACGCGCCATCGTGGTCACCATGAACGCTGGCTCACCGGTTCGTTTGGGTAACTTGGCCGACGTCAGCATCGGCACGGTCACGCGCAACGGCGTCGTGACACAAAGCGGGCGTGGTGAGGCGGTGCAAGGACTGGTGCTGGGACTGGCCGGGGCCAACGCTCAAAATGTGGTCGTGGGCGTGCGCAAGAAATTGGCAGAACTCCAGAGCAGCTTGCCAGCCGGGGTGGTGATCAAGACCTTTTATGACCGCGCCTCGTTGGTCACCAAGGCCGTGAATGCAGTGTCCTCGGCGCTGCTCGAAGCGACGGTGCTGGTGATCATTTTGCTGGGCTTGTTTTTGGGCAATATTCGCGCCGCGCTCACGGTCGCCTTGGTACTGCCCTTGGCGGCGCTCATCACCTTCATTCTGATGAGCGCCTTCGGCATGTCGGCCAACCTGATGAGCCTCGGCGGTCTGGCGATTGCCATTGGCATGCTGGTGGATGCGGCCATCGTGGTGGTTGAAAACATTGTGCAGCGACTGGCCACCGACCCGGCCGCCAGCAAACTGCCGCGACTGCACATCATCTACCGCGCCGTGCGTGAAGTGGCGGTGCCGGTGACCGCGGGGATTTTGATCATCATCACTGTGTTTTTGCCGCTGCTGACCTTGCAAGGGCTTGAAGGCAAATATTTTGTGCCGGTCGCCCTGACCATTGTTTTTGCGCTGGCCGGTTCATTGCTTTTGTCGCTGACCGTCATTCCGGTACTGGCGTCTTATTTGCTGCGTGAAGTGAGGCATGAAGATCCGTGGTTGCCGCGTAAGCTCTTGACGCTGTATGAGCCGGCGCTTGCCTGGGCGATGCGACGGCAGCGCGTGGTCGCTGCGGCCGCATTGGCCATGCTGCTGGCGGCCGGGGTGATTTATACCCAGGTCGGCAAGACCTTCATGCCAACGATGGACGAGGGTGACTTGATCGTCGGCATTGAAAAACTACCCTCCATCAGCCTGGAACAAAGCGCTGCGTTGGATCTTAAGATTCAACAAGCCATCATGCAGGCCATTCCGGAAGTACATGGCATCGTGGCACGCGCCGGGTCCGACGAAATCGGGCTAGACCCGATGGGGTTGAACCAGACTGACACCTACTTGCTGCTCAAGCCGCAGGGCGAGTGGCGCATGAAAACCAAAGAAGCGCTGATGGATGAAGTCCGCAAGGTACTCAACCCCATGCCGGGCATTGTTTACAGCTTCACGCAACCGATCGAGATGCGGGTCTCTGAAATGATCATCGGCGTGCGCGGTGACTTGGCCGTCAAAATCTTCGGCCCCGACTTGGGCAAGCTCAATAGCTATGCCAGCCAGGTGGAAACCTTGCTGAAGACCGTGGCTGGCAACCAGGACGTCTACACCGTCAAGAACGACGGTGTGCAATACCTGAAGGTGACCGTGGATCGCTTGCAAGCGGGTCGACTGGGCTTGAGCGTCGAGGAAATTCAGGACGCCCTGCGCATGCAAATTGAAGGTCAACGGGCCGGCGTGGTGATTGAAGGCAATCGCCGCACGCCGATTGTCTTGCGCGGGGCGGAGAGCCTGCGCCTGTCGCCAGCTGATTTTTCGGCCATGCGCATCACCAGCAAAAATGGCAACACCGTGGCCTTGTCCAGTGTCGCCCAACTTGATCGCGCGGCTGGCCCGGTCAAGATTGACCGGGAAATGGGCAGCCGTTACAGCGTGGTCGTGGCCAATGTGGCGAATCGCGACTTGGTCGGTTTTGTTGAAGAATCAAAGGCGCTGGTGTCTCAAAAAGTCCCGCTCGAGACGGGCTACCGCATCAGTTGGGGCGGCCAGTTCGAAAACCAGCAACGCGCCGCGGCACGCCTCACCGTGGTGGTGCCGGTCGCCCTTGGCTTGATTTTCGTGCTGCTGTTTTCAACCTTCCGTTCGGTTCGCCAGGCGCTGCTGATTTTGAGCATCATCCCGTTTGCGCTGGTCGGTGGCATCGTCTCGTTATGGATCACCGGCGAATACCTCTCAGTGCCGGCATCGGTCGGCTTCATTGCGCTGCTGGGCATCACCGTCCTCAATGGTGTGGTTCTGGTGAGCTATTTCAACCAGTTGAAAAGCGAGGGCCTGGCCATGATGGACGTCGTGTTGCAGGGTGCCAAGCGCCGGCTAAGGCCTGTCATGATGACCGCCTCCATCACCGCTTTTGGTTTGATACCGCTGCTTTTTGCCACCGGGCCGGGTTCTGAGATTCAACGTCCTCTGGCCATCGTGGTGATTGGTGGATTGATCACGGCCACCGCATTGACCTTGATGCTGTTACCGATTTTGTATTTGCGCTTTGCCTTTGCGACACGAAAGAATTCCAATGTCTGACCTGTGCCTGACCCTGTTGTGTCCGCCGGCTGTCGAAGAAAAACTGCTCGACCTGCTCCTCCTCTCGCCGCATGTCAGCGTCTTCACCAGCGCTCCCACCGCCGCCCATGGTTTGGCTTCCAACGGCCTCAGCCAGAGCGAGCAAGTTTTAGGCCGCAGTTTTACAACGCAGGTGCAAGTGATCATTTCAAGCGTCGATAAGCCCGCACTGCTGGAGGCCATCCAAACTCAGTTGGCAGGGGCGGGTTTGCGCTATTGGATCACCCAGGTTGTCGACGCGGGAGACATCGCATGATGGCTCGATGGCGCTGGATCTGTGTCGTCAGCGTGGTCACTGTCGCGAGTTCTGCCTTCGCCTTACAGGCCCCGACAGTCACCGGGTTGTTACCCACCGAATTGGCTCGCCCGCTGCTTGAGCAAGACCCGCGCGTCGCGGCCGCCCGAGCCGGATTGGCGGTTGCCCGCGAAGAGTCCAACATCCTTGAGATGTCACCCTACGAATGGACGGCCAAAGCAATTGGACAGAGGCGCTCACTGGACAACGGCGCGCAATACCGCGAATGGAATATTGCCGTTGAGCGTGCCATCCGGCTACCCGCCAAGGGTGCCGCAGACCGTGATATCGGCAAGGGCACCTTGGAAGAGGCGGAGGCACGCTATGGGGAGGCGATGCATGAGTCCGCCAAAGAGCTGATCTCGCTCTGGATCGATTGGCTTGCATCGGAACGAGGACTTGAACTGGCGACGACTAATTTTCAAGCTGTGCAAGAGAACTTGTTAGCCGTCGACAAGCGTCGCCGAGCGGGTGACGCCTCCCGACTAGACCTCAACCTGGCCAGCGCTGAACTCGCTGAGCAAAAAAGGAACAACAATGACGCCAAGACCCAAGCCGCGACAGCTTGGGTACGGCTGTCAGTTCGATTTCCAGGCATCAAACCGTTACGCTTGGCGCTGCCCTCGCCTTTGTTGATCGCCGAAGACGTGACTCAGTGGCGCGACCGAATCCTGGGTGAAAGCGATGTGCTGAAACTTGCTCAGACGCAGCTGCGGATAGCGCAGGCGCTGGCAGATCGGGCACGCGCCAATCGCTTTGCTGATCCCACCTTGGGTGTTTTCAGTGCTTCGGAGGTTGGTGGTCGTGAACGGCTAACGGGACTGAGCATCAGCATTCCTTTGGTTGGCGGCTTGCGCGATTCAAGAACCGCTAAAGCCCTCGCCGCGGTTGAAGTGGCACGTCAATCGGTTGAAATCGCCCAGCGTGATTTGGAAACTGAGATTGCGACCGCCATGGCGACCGCCCGCGGCTTGTATGACAGCCTTCAAATGGCCAACGAGGGGGCTCGCGCCATGCAAGAAAATGCGAAACTGGTGCAGCGCGCTTATGCGCTGGGCGAAGGGGACCTGCAGTCCATGTTATTGGCACGGCGTCTAGCCACAGCATCAGAAAACAGCGCCTTGCAAGCGCAGGTTGGTGCATTGAAAGCTTTTTACGGACTGCTCACAGACGCCCACTTCATCTGGGATCTGGAGCACGATTAACCTGACACCTCAAGC
Organism: Comamonadaceae bacterium; assembly: GCA_947374505.1. GTDB lineage: Bacteria > Pseudomonadota > Gammaproteobacteria > Burkholderiales > Burkholderiaceae_C > Polaromonas. The sequence continues at coordinate 12,065 of CANCCE010000026.1, forward strand.
CGGCAGCGTGTAGTCCTTCAGCAGGTCACGCAGCCTGGTTTTGAGCATCTTGCCGGTGGCGCCGATCGGGATCGCGTCGACAAACACCACATCGTCAGGGATCTGCCACTTGGCGGTCTTGCCGACATAAAAACTCAGCAGTTCTTCGCGAGTGACCTCGGCCCCCGGTTTTTTGACCACCGCAATGATCGGGCGCTCATCCCATTTGGGATGCGCCACGCCGATGCAAGCCGCCATGGCCACGGCCGGGTGCGCCACAGCAATGTTCTCGAGGTCGATCGAGCTGATCCACTCGCCTCCCGACTTGATCACATCCTTGCTGCGATCGGTGATGTGCATGTAGCCATCGGCATCAATGGTAGCGACGTCGCCGGTGGGGAACCAGCCGTCCACCAGCGGTGAAGCACTCTCGCTTTTGTAGTAATCCCGAACGATCCATGGTCCTTTGACCAGCAGGTCGCCGTAGGTTTTGCCGTCCCACGGCAACTCAGCACCAGAGGCATCCACAATCTTCATGTCGACGCCGAAAATCGCCCGCCCCTGCTTCAAGCGGATTTTCATTTTTTCTTCTGGCGGCAAGCCTTGGTGTTTGTTCTTCAAGGTGCACAAGGTGCCGAGTGGGCTCATCTCCGTCATGCCCCAGGCATGCAACACCTCAACGCCGTAGTCGTCGTTAAAGGCCGTGATCATGGCTGGCGGGCAGGCTGAACCGCCAATCACCGTGCGCTTAAGACTTGAGAACTGAAGACCCGCCGGCTTCATGTGGCTGAGCAACATTTGCCAGACCGTCGGCACACCGGCGGCGTAGGTCACCTGCTCGGCCTCAATCAACTCATAAATCGATTTGCCGTCCAGTGCCGGCCCCGGGAACACCAGCTTGGCGCCGGTGAGCGAGGCTGAGTAGGGAATGCCCCAGGCATTGACATGGAACATCGGCACCACGGGCAACACAGCGTCACCCGCCGACAAGCTCATGACGTCCGGCAAGGAAGCGGCGTAGGCGTGCAAAGTGGTGGAGCGGTGGCTGTACAGCGCGGCTTTGGGGTGGCCGGTGGTGCCGCTGGTGTAGCACATGCTCGAGGCCGTGTTCTCGTCAAAAGTGGGCCAATGGTAAGTCGTCGGATGCGGCGCAATCCAGGCCTCGTAACTGATGAGTCCGGGAATACCGCTGTCTGCCGGCAGTTTATCGGCATCACACAGGGCCACATAGTGGCGAATGGTGTTGCACTGGCTGTGGACTGCTTTGACCAAGGGTAAAAAACTCATGTCAAAGCACAACACCTGGTCTTCGGCGTGGTTGGCGATCCAGGCGATTTGCTCCAGGTGCAGACGCGGGTTGATGGTGTGCAGCACACGGCCCGATCCACTGACGCCGTAATACAGCTCAAAGTGACGGTAGCCATTCCAAGCCAGCGTGGCGACCCGGTCACTGAACTGCAGTGCCATCGCATCCAGCGCATGGGCCACCTGGCGCGACCGCTGTGCCGCATCTTTGTAGGTGTAACGGTGAATATCGCCCTCGACCCGGCGCGAGACGATTTCGACGTCGGCGTGATGGCGCTCGGCAAAGTCAATCAGGTTTGAAATTAACAGCGGTTGGTCTTGCATCAAGCCGAGCATCTTGTGTCTCCATTCATAGGTTCGTTCTGGTCTTTTACCTTTGTACCACTGACATCATCTCGCAGCTGAGAAGTCCGCCCATGCGGGATTGCCCGCGCTCAAAGTGGTTTTTTATCAAGTCAGAGACAATCTCAGCATGACTTTGCAAATGCCTTCGACCACACCGCAGATCTGGCGAAATCGCTTCGCCAGATTAGGCAGCGATTTCTCGACGCCACAACCCGTGCGACCACTCAATGCGCCTTACTGGGTCAGCCGCAACGCAGCCCTGACACGCGAATTAGGCTTGGATGCTTCTTGGCTGGCCTCTCAAGAAGCCCTCGAAACTTTCGCCGGCAACCGCGTCTTGCCGGGCACTGAGCCGCTGGCCAGCGTTTACAGCGGCCATCAGTTTGGACAATGGGCGGGGCAGCTGGGTGACGGTCGGACCACGCTGCTGGGGGAATTGCAAACGCCGCAAGGTGGCATGGAACTGCAGCTCAAAGGCGCAGGCCTGACGCCCTACTCACGTGGCGGCGATGGCCGTGCGGTGCTGCGCAGCTCGATCCGTGAATACCTGTGCTCAGAAGCCATGCACGGCCTCGGCATTCCGACCACCCGCGCCCTGTGCATCACCGGCTCCGACGACCGGGTGCGCCGCGAAGAAATTGAAACTGCTGCCGTGGTGGCCCGGACCTCGCCGAGTTTCATCCGCTTCGGACATTTCGAACATTTCAGCCACAGCAATCAACACGCCCAGCTCACAACATTGGCGGACTTTGTCATCGAGCAGCATTACCCCGCCTGCCGCGATGCAGCCCAGCCCTATGCCGCGCTGCTGCAAGCTGTCAGCGAGCGCACGGCTGAGCTGATGGCCGCCTGGCAAGCCGTGGGCTTTTGCCATGGCGTGATGAACACCGACAACATGAGCATCCTCGGGCTGACGATTGACTACGGCCCATTTCAGTTTTTAGACACCTTCGACCCCGGCCATATTTGCAACCACTCGGACAACCAAGGCCGCTACGCTTACAACAAGCAACCCAACGTCGCCTACTGGAATCTCTTTTGTTTGGGGCAGGCGCTATTGCCTTTGATTGACAACCAAGAGCACGCCTTGGCGGCGCTGGAGTCGTACAAAAGAGTCTTCCCAAAGGCCTTAGAAAATCGCCTGCGCGCCAAGCTCGGTTTGGCTGATGATGCCGCGCAAAACGACGACAAAGCCTTGATCGAAACCACCCTGAAATTACTGGCAGCGCAGCAGATCGACCACACCATCTTTTGGCGCCGGCTGTGCGATTTTTCAACACCTGCCGGGCACGAGTCAGTGCGCGACCTGTTTCTGGATCGCGCGGCTTTTGAGGCTTGGGCGTCACCCTACGCAGCTCGTCTTGCCCAGCAAGATCTTCGTGCCAGTACCGCACTGATGCGCCGCAGCAACCCCAAGTTCGTCTTGCGCAACCACTTGGGCGAGCAGGCCATTCGCGCCGCGGGCGTTCAAGACTATTCAGAAGTTGAGACACTGTTACATGTGCTGCAAACCCCATTTGACGAGCATGAAGAGATCGACGGCCATCAAGCGCTGGCTGATTTCCCACCCGACTGGGCCGCGGGTATTGAAATCAGCTGCAGTTCGTAAAATCACTTTCAAAGAGGAACTCTCATGACCTACAAAATTGAAAAAACAGAAGCCGAATGGAAGGCCCTGCTGGCCGAAAAAGGCGCAGAACCGGCTGCTTTTGACATCACCCGCCACGAATCAACTGAGCGGGCCTTCACCGGCAAATACGAAGGCAACAAGGCCGCTGGCACCTACGCCTGCATCTGCTGCGGCAAGCCCTTGTTTGACGCTGCCACCAAATACGAGTCGGGCTCCGGCTGGCCCAGCTACTTCGCACCTTTGGCCAATGATGCCGTTGAAACCAAAGTCGACCGCTCGCTGTTTGGTGAGCGTGTCGAGGCGCACTGCCCTGATTGCGGCTCACATCTTGGCCATGTGTTTGAAGATGGCCCGGCACCCACCGGATTGCGGTACTGCATGAACTCTGCGTCGCTGGACTTCAAGCCGAAGTGAAGGACTCATTGGGCCTTGAAGACCTAGCCGCGGCACCGCCGACGTGCAAAATTGACCGGTTGACTCGTATGGGTATAAAAGCAGCTGTCCTATGAAAAATCACAGTCTGAGAATGGCAGTTGCTTTGGCTCTCTGTGCGGTGCATTTTTTTCTACATGCACAAACAGCCAGCCCATCCATCGATACGGGTGCATTGGATATGCAGGAGGAAATTGTCCGAATCACGGTCACAGCGAAAGACTTTTTTGGCCGACAAGCGACACGTCCGATTCCGATCACCATTTATCGCCCGGATGGCAATGGCCCCTATCCGTTCGTCGTCTTCAATCACGGACGGGCCCCTGGCGACAAACGCGCGTCACAAACTCGTTATCGTCCTGAGCACGCAGCCCGATATTTCGTGGCAAAAGGCTTTGTTGTGTTCGTTCCCATGCGGCTTGGGTACGGAGAAACGTATGGCGACTTTGATCCCGAATACTCGGGGACTTGCAGGAGTTCATTCAGCATAGAGGCCATGTCTGTTGCCGCTTCTGACCAAATTATGGCCGTCACGGCGTATGCGCATTCGCTGCCTTATGTTGACGCGACGCGCTGGCTCGTCGCTGGTCAATCAGTGGGCGGACTGGCTGCGGTGGCAACCGTGGGACGAAAACCCAAGGGACTGATGGGGGGCATCAACTTTTCAGGTGGCACGGGAGGCGATCCAGATCACAATCCAATGAACCCGTGTGCGCCACAACGGATGACTGACTATTGGGGGACGTTGGCCAGCCCGGGCGCGCCACCTATGCTGTGGCTGTATTGGCAGAACGACAAATACTGGGGGCCAAATCATCCCCAAACATGGCACAAAGCATGGGCGACCGGCGGCGCCACCTCCGATTTCAAGTCCTTCCCACCCGCAGGTACGGACGGTCACTCAGGACTCAGTATCGACATGAACAGTTGGCTTCCAGTGGTGGATGATTTCCTGAACAAACTCGGATTTTCTCAAGCCGCCATCGTCAGTCAACCGCCCGAGAGCACTTTTGCCGCGTTTTCAAATATTGACAACCTACCCACCAGCAATTCGGGAAAAGCCGCTTACGCCAAATTTTTGGCATCCCGGTTACCGCGAGCATTTGCCATTGGCGAACGCGGCGGATGGGGCTTTTCTGTCGGAGACTATGCCATGGGAAAAGCAATAGGTCATTGCCAGCGCAGTGGCCAGAGGTGCAAACTTTATGCAGTCGGCAACGATGTCGTGTGGCAACCCCTTGTGTCGGATGGAAAGTCTAGGGAATCTCCCGCCATAATCACGCCATGAAAATATTGTTCGACTTTTTGCCAATTGCACTGTTTTTTGGCATGTTCAAGTACGCTGAAGGTCACCGTGACTGGGCGGCAGGCGTCGCGACTGATTGGCTTGGATTCATGGTCTCCGGTGGCACGGTTGGCTCAGCCGAAGCGCCGGTGCTGTTGGCCACGGTAGTGGTCATTGTGGCCACGCTAGGACAAATTCTCTGGCTCAAAATCGCCAGTAAAAAAGTGGACACCATGCTGTGGGTCAGCTTAGGACTGGTCACTCTGCTGGGTGGGGCCACCATTTACTTTCACAGTGAAAGCTTCATCAAATGGAAGCCAACCGTGTTGTATTGGGTCATGGGCGCGGCCTTATTGATAGGCCAGTTGGTCTTTAAAAAGAACGGTATCAAGTCCATGATGGGCGCGCAAATGAGCCTGCCTGATGCCATCTGGCAACGCGTTAACCTCAGCTGGGTTGGATTTTTTGTGGCCATGGGGGTTCTCAATCTCTGGGTGGCGTTCAACTTTTCCACCAGCACCTGGGTTAACTTCAAGCTTTTTGGCGGCCTCGGTCTGATGTTTGTATTTGTGGCTGTACAAGCTGTGTACTTGAATAAATACATCAAAGCGGATTCAGCCCCATGAACCATTCGATGGCTTCCCCCGGCCAGTTGCCGACGGTCTCGGCTATTGAAGCTAAGCTGCGAGCAGCCTTACAGCCCACAGAATTGCAGGTCATTGACGAAAGTGGCGACCATGCGGGTCATGCTGGCGCCAACGCAGAAGGTTTTGGCACGCATTTCCGAGTCCGGATTGCCAGTCCGTTATTTGTCGGCAAGAGCCGCGTAGCCCGGCATCGGCTTGTGTATGATGCATCGCAAAATTTCATCGACCAAGGCCTGCACGCTTTGGCGATCGAGATCATCGACAAGTCTTGATTCAGCATGGCAAAATTAAACGCAGTGTCCTGCCTTAGACATCGTTAGACATCCATCACGTGACCTCTCGTCTTTTCTCACTTTTCACGACTCTTTTTTCTTTTCTTTCTCACTTCATCTTTCACGATCGCAAGGATTCCGCATGACTAAAAATCTTCTTTTGGCTACCACCCTCACCTGCTTGATGGCCTTTGGTGCAACTGCTGCAATGGCGCAAAACGTTGCCATCGTCAACGGAAAAGCAGTGCCAAAAGCACGGCTCGACTCATTGGCTCAGCAAATTGAAAGCAGCGGTCGCCCGATCACCCCGGAAATGCAGGGTCAACTGCGCGAAGAAGTGATTGCCCGTGAAGTGTTCATGCAAGAGGCCGACAAACTGGGTTTGTCGGCCACGGAGGACTACAAAATTCAAATGGAACTGGCGCGTCAAACCATTTTGATTCGTCAACTTTTCAATGACTTTCAAAAGAAAAATCCGATCACTGATGCAGATTTGAAAGCTGAATACGACAAATTTGCGGCAGCCAATGGGGGCAAAGAATACAAGGCTCGCCACATCTTGGTCGACAAAGAAGCCGATGCTAAAACCATCATCGCAAGCCTGAAAAAAGGCGGTAAGTTTGAAGACATCGCCAAGAA
>CANCCE010000027.1 GCA_947374505.1 Comamonadaceae bacterium
GCGCGGTCGACGACTTCATTCCCCAGATGCTGTTGCACCAAAGGGATGAGCTGCGTTGAAAAGTCCATGGCGGGAATGATCAGGTCATGGCGCAACAGTTGTTGCCATGTCACCCGTTGGTTGTTCGCCAGCGGGTGGCCCGGCAAACTCCAGACTAAAAACGGGCTTGTCAACAGCGGCTCCATGTGTAGCGCGGTGTCGAACTGTGAATCTTGGATGGAGTCCGGACCGATGACAAAGTCGACTTCGCCGCTGCGAAGCGCATTGAACATCGAAGACACCAAGGTGTCCACAAGCCGAACATTGATGCCTGGTTGGCAGCGGTCATAGGCGGCAATGGCCGGTACAACCAGTGATGCGGCGACGGCCTCCGTCGCGCCAACGCGCACCACGCCGCGTCTGAGCATAGCGATGTCCGAGGTGTCGCGGATGACGGTCTGGAACTCATCCAGCAACTTTTGAGCCAGTTGGTAGAAATCTCGGCCTGCATCAGACAGGACAACCTGCCGCGTTGTTCTGTCCAAAAGCCTGAAACCAACCTCATCTTCAAGTTCTTTGACCAGCACGCTCAACGCTGACTGGGTGAAGAAAAGTGTCTTGGCGGCTTTGGTGAAACTTTGGCTGTCGGCAACGGTGACGAAGGCACGCAACTGCTTGATGGATATGTTCATGGGTCTGGTGGTCAGGGTCGATCTGCCGGTACAAATGCCGCGCGGGCGTGTTCTTCCAGACCCTCAGTCATCTGCCGCAGCAAGGCGACCAGCTGCAACTGCTGTTCTGCTGAGAGTGGCGCCATCAGCCGCTCGTAAGCTTGTTCTGCAGGTTTTTGTGCTTCCCGCAGCAACACTTCGCCTTGTGGCGTGAGCTGAACCGCCAAGTTACGCCGGCTGTCCGGTGCGGGTGACCGCTGCACCAACCGCCGCTCCTCTAAGCCGCGCAGCACACGCAGCACGGTCACTTTGTCGAAGCCCAGTGCGCGTGCCAGTCTGGATTGGTCCAGACCGGGGGAGGCGCGTAAAACCGTCAGCACGCCGAACTGTGCGGGGGTCAGACTCACGCTGCGGCATTCGTCTTCAAACACGGCCGCTGAAATTTGATGCGCCCGTCGCAGTAAAAACCCAGGGCGGTTGTAGAGCAGGGAAAGGTCTTTGAACAGGGTCATGTGGCGGCGTCGGGCGCGTTAGGGGCATCCTTCTGCGGCGCATCAGGCTGGGGTAAGTGGCGTATTTTGTCCCATGGCGTGGCAGACTTGAGTTTTTTCTCCAGCCAGTCCAGCAGCATGCGCACACGCGGCAGTTCAAGCCGGTTGGTGGGAACCAGCGCTTTCAGCCAAATGCCCGGAACGGAATAGGGTTGCATGACTTCCACCAACTGGCCAGCATCCAGAGCCGCTTGCGCGATGTAGTCCGCCAACACGGCAATGCCGGTGCCGGCGATGGTCGCTTCACACAGCGCAAGTCCATCGTTGGTTCGCAGCTTGGCGCGCACGTCAATGCCGATCAGGCCCTGTGGGCTTTGGAACTCCCACCGCACCCCGGAGGTTGTGAACACCAGGCAGTCATGATCGACCAAGTCACCTGGGTGTTGCGGTGTGCCCATGCGTTCAAGATAGGCGGGTGCTGCGCACAGGTAGCGCTTCATCAAACGCAGGGGTTTGTCTTGAACCCGTCCATACAGCTCCGGCAGGGCGCCAATGGCAATGTCAAAACCTTCTTCAATGGGGTTCACAGAGCGGTCGGCCAGAACGATGTCCATGCTGATTCTGGGCTGACTTTTGACAAAGTCATTGAGGATGTCGCTGAGGTACAAAACCGCCAGCGTGGTGGGCAGTTTCACGCGGATGTGGCCTTCCAGCTCACCGCTGGCGCGTGCCATACCGGCCAAGGCATCATCGACTTGGCCGATCACCTGGCGCACGGTGTGCAAGTAGCGATCGCCGACGTCGGTCAGGGTGAGTTTGCGTGTGGTGCGCGTGAAGAGCGGGGCCCGAATGAGCCACTCTAGCTGGTCAATTCGTTTTGAAATGACCGACGGCACAAGGCCCATCTGCCGAGCCGCACCTGAAAAACTGCCCGCATCCGCGGTAGCAACAAAGGCTTTGAGATTGGACAGGGTATCCACAATTCATCACGATCTGGAAAAGGTTTAACTTAAAAAATGGCTATTGTCATTCAATTCGAAGTTAATTAGGATAGGCTGAAAAGTACCTGCGTAAGAAGCTGATGTACCGTTTTGGCGAGCCCCGTTGAGGTTTCCTGCCGGCCAAGACAAAACCAGAGACACCGACCCATGAGCCAAGCAAAACCCCCCGGCCAAGCCACCCACCACAGCGGCGCGCATTATTTCCTTGAGGGACTGACCGAGCTGGGCATCGACTATGTCTTCTCCAACCTGGGCACCGACCACGTGTCGATCATTGAAGAGCTGGCGCGTTGGGATCAGCAAGGTCGGCCGCACCCCACCATGATGCTGTGCCCACATGAGAATGTTGCGATCCACATGGCTGCAGGCTATGCGGCGACCACCGGCCGAGGCCAAGCCGTCATGGTGCACGTCGATGCAGGAACGGCCAATGCGGCCATGGGAATGCACAACATGTTTCGCGGTCGCCTGCCGGTGATGCTGATTGCCGGCAAAGCACCGTTCACCTTGCGCGGCGAGTTACCGGGCTCGCGCGACAACTATGTGCATTTTGTACAAGACCCTTTTGACATGGCCAGCCTGGTGCGCCCGTATGTCAAGTGGGATTATTCCTTGCCCAGCGGCGTGATTGCCAAAGAAGTTTTGCGGCGCGGTCACTCGGTGATGCAAAGCGATCCGCAAGGCCCGGTCTACCTGACCTTGCCGCGTGAAGTGCTGGCCGAAAGCGTGGCGAGTGACAAAGTCCAAGCCTACAGCGGGGAGCGTTACGGCGCGGTTCAGGCTGGCGGCATTGACGACGAGCGTGCGCAGGCGATTGCCGCGCAACTCTTGTCGGCCAAAAGCCCGATGGCGGTGACCTCTTACCTCGGCCGCAAGGCAGATGCTGTTGCCGCGCTGGAAGACCTCGCACTGCTGTGCGGCATACAGGTGTTCGAGTTCAGCCCGAGCCACATGAACATTGACCGCGCATCACCGTGCTTTGGTGGATTTGATTCGGCCAAAGCGGTTGCCGTTGCCGATGTCGGACTGCTGTTGGATGTGGACGTGCCATGGTTGCCGAAGTTTGTGCAGCCCAACAGCGCGACCCGCTGGATACACATTGACGTGGACACCATCAAAAAAGATTTTCCGATGTGGGGCTTTGCCACGGACATGCGGGTGCAGGCCGACTGCGGCGCCGTGCTGCGGCAGGTGGCCAAAATTGTTCGTGAAAAAGCCGATGCCGCTTTTCATCTACAAGTGTCTGAGCGTATCGGCACATGGCTTTCGGCTAGCAACGAGCGCAAGGCTGGCATTGCACGTGCGGCAGACGACCACGGCAAGACCGGTGCCATTTCAGCCGCCTATGTGTGTGCCGCACTGGGCGCAGCCATTGCGCCTGAAGACATCGTCATCAACGAGGCGATTCGCAATACGTTTGCCGTGCTTAACCAGATTCCACGCAGTCAGCCCTTGACGCTGCTGTGCGGAGCCGGCGGCGGCTTGGGTTACAGCGGGGGCATGGCGCTCGGTGCGCAGCTTGCCAACCCCAAGGTGCGGGTGCTGCAGATCGTGGGCGATGGTGGATTTCACTTCTCAACGCCGACCTCGGTTTACGCCACCGCACAGCGCTACAACTTGCCGATTTTTACCGTGGTGCTCGACAACGGTGGCTGGCAAGCGGTCAAGGAAGCCGTGCTGCGCGTTTATCCAGACGGCGCCGCTGTGGCTACAGATGAATTCCAAGCGCGCCTTCAGGGGCCTGACAGACACTTCGAAAAAGTCGCCGAAGCCTTTGGGGCTTATGGCGAATGTGTCCGCGAGCCTGGCGATGTGGAAGCGGCCATTGAACGTTGCCTGAAAGCGGTGGACGCCGGCCAGGCCGCGGTGCTGAATGTGCAGATCGGACTGCAATAATCTCGGATCACTTTGACCTGAACGACAAAGCGCCATCAAGAGCGACGGACACCACCGGTTTTAACCAGGAGACAAGCATGCAAATCAAACAAAAATCTCGACTCACTTATGCATGGATGGCCGCACTTCTATGTGCGCCGCTGGCCGCCACTGCGGCGGACTATCCAAGCAAACCGGTCACCATCGTGGTGGGTTATTCCGCTGGCGGCGGGGTCGATGTGATGGCCCGCATCCTGTCGGAAAAATTACCCGCCGTGCTCGGCCAGCCGGTGATGGTTGAGAATCGCCCCAGCGTGGGGGCCATTGTTGCCAGCGCCTATGTCGCCAAGGCCAAAGCCGATGGCTACACGCTCATGATGGGCGCCCCCGGCCCGATGATTTTTAACCATGCGATCTACGCCAAGCTGCCCTACACCCCGCAGGACTTCACGCCGATTTCGTTTGTCAGCGACTCACCCTTAGTGTTGCTCGTGAACATTAAAAATCCGGCTAAAAGCGTGCAGGAACTGGTCAGCCAGTCACAGCAAAACCCTGACAAGGCCAACTACGGCGCCAGCTCCGCATCGTTCCAGTTGATCACCGAGTTGTTCAATAAAAAGACTGGCGCCAAATTCACGCACATTCCCTACAAGGGCGCCAATGATGCCGTCACAGCGGTCATGGCCGGTGACGTGACCATGACGCTGGCCGATGCGGGTCCGGCTTTCATCGGCATGCAGAGCGGACGCGTCAAGGCGTTGGCGGTCACGTCGGCCACACGCATGAAGGACTATCCCAACGTCCCGACGTTGACCGAACTCGGCGTTGACCTGAAGGCTTCTCTTTGGATTGGTTTGCTCGCACCAACAGGCACGCCCGCCGAGATCATCAAGACGCTGCAAGAGGGGGTTGCCAAAGTGGTGGCCATGCCGGACGTACAAAAAAGAATGATCGGCATGTCGGTGATTCCCATGAGCAATACATCTGACGAGTTTTCCAAAATCATCGCGTCCGAAATTCCTGTGTGGCGTCAACTCGCCATAGACAACAACATCAAAGTCAATTGATTCGCCGTTTTCACCCATCACTTTTTTCATGAACTCACTGGAGACAAAAACCATGCACCCTAAATCAACGGCCTACCAGCGCATCGCCACCGAAGAAGCTTTTGCGCCGCCTGAAATGATGAACATCTACAAAAAGCTTCTTGAAAAAGGGGATGTCGATCCCGGCTTCAAAGGTTTGATCGGTTTTTACATGAGCAGTCCCAGCGCGCGGGCTCAACACATCATTCGCTGCCTGACTGATTTGGACGAGTTGCGTCTTCAACACATGGACGAGTGCGGCATTGACAAGCAGGTTCTCGCGCTCACTTCGCCTGGCGTGCAGGTGATGGCGAAGGCAGACGCGGTGTCCTTCGCCAAAGTCGCCAATGATTTTCTGGCAGATGCCATTCGCCGGCACCCGACGCGTTTCGTTGGCATGCTGACGGTGGCCCCACAGGATCCTCAAGCTGCGGCTAAGGAGATTGAACGTGGCGTCAACAAGTTGGGCATTCACTCGGTCGTCATCAACTCGCACACCCAGGGTGAGTATTTGTCAGACCCGAAATTCTGGGATATTTTTGCTGCCGCTGAAGCCCACGACACGCCGATTTATTTGCATCCCAATTCGCTGCCTAAAAACATGATCGAGCCGTTCCAAGAGTGCGGTCTGGACGGCGCTATATACGGCTTTGGTGTGGAAACAGGCTTGCATGCGATGCGCATCATCACCGCGGGTGTGTTTGACCGTTTCCCGAAACTCAAGATGATCATTGGGCACATGGGCGAGGCCCTGCCATTCTGGATGTATCGCCTTGACTACATGCATCGCGCGACCGTGGCATCTCAGCGCTACGACAGCATGAAGCCGATCAAGAAAAAACCCAGTGACTACCTGCGCGAGAACTTTTACATCACCAACAGCGGCGTGGCGTGGGAGCCAGCCATCAAGTTTGCGCAGCAGGTGTTGGGTGTTGACCGTGTTCTGTATGCGATGGATTACCCTTATCAACACCAGGTTGACGAGGTCATTGCACTGGACAACATGAGCATGAGCGCGGAAGACAAAAAGAAATTTTTCCAGACCAATGCAGAAACAGTTTTCAAAATTCGCTGAAGAAAATCATGATCACTCAAAAATTAAGTTTTCTATGCGGCAGCCTGTCTGTGGCGTTGCTTGCCTTTGGCCCCATCAGTGTCCAAGCTCAGACCTGGCCGGGTCAGACGATCAAAATCGTTGTGCCATTCACGCCTGGCACGGGCATGGACACGATTGCCCGCACGGTGTCTCCCAAGCTCAGTGAGCGGCTCGGTCAGTCTGTGATTGTGCAAAACACGCCCGGCGCCAGCGGCAACATTGGGGCTGACATGGTCGCCAAGGCCACGCCTGACGGCTACACCTTGCTGATGGGCGCCAACACCATGCTGATGGCTTCGCAGCTGTACAAGAATGTGCCATTCGATCCAGTCAATGACTTTTCTTCGGTTTCTATGGCGGCCTTCGGTACGTTGATGCTGGTCGCCAATCCCAAGACTGGCATCAAGTCCCTCCAAGAGTTCATCGCCATGGCGAAAGCCAAACCTGGTGACGTGACCTTTGGCTCACCTGGGATTGGGACGCCCCACCATATGGCCATGGAGCTGCTGAAAAGTAAGACCCAACTCAGCATGCTGCATGTCCCTTACAAAGGGACCGCGGGTTATGTCGCTGACTTGCTCGGTGGTGAGTTGATGGTGGGCTTTTTGCCTATTCATGTGGCTCAAGGATTCGTCAGCAGTGGCAAACTGACTGCCCTGGCAGTGGGTGGTCCCACCCGTAACCCGGTGTCCCCCACAGTGGCAACCTTTCAAGAGCTGGGTGTGAAAGAGGTGAACGTCGACATGTGGTACGCCTTTTTTGCGCCTAACCGCACGCCTGCACCCGTCATCAATCGTTTGAACACTGAAATCGCCGCCATCATGAAGTTGCCTGAAGTGCGTTCCGTGCTGGCCAAAGCCGGGCTGGATGCTGAATCCTCTACGGCGGCTGAACTCACCTCCACCGTCAAGCAGGATTACGTCCGCTGGGGTGCTGTCATCAAACGCAACGCGATCACAGCTGACTGAAAGACGGATTTTGTCTTTGCGGCTGTCAAAAATGATTGGATTGTGTGTATGCTAACGATATAAACCGGAGCACACAGTGGACACACAGTCAATCAGCAGCGATTCCAAAAATATCACCATCGCCATCGTTGGGGGTGGCATTGCCGGCCTCGCGTTGGCGCTGGGTCTGAAGCGCAAGGGCATGAGCTGCGAGGTCTACGAGTCAGTCCCGGAGATCAAAGAACTTGGCGTGGGCATCACGCTGTTGCCGCATGGCATGCGTGAATTGGCCGCACTGGGTGTACAGGACAAGCTGGAAGCCGCAGGGATTGAAAACTTGGAAAGTGTCTTTTTCAACCGCTATGGTCAGTACATTTACAGTGAACCACGCGGCCGGCATGCCGGGTACGCAGTGCCCGAGGTCGGCATCCACCGGGGCAAGTTGCACCGCATCTTGTTTGACGAAACCGTGGCTCAGATTGGTGCGGAGCACATCCACACGGGCCACCGCTGCGTCGGCGTTGAGCAAGACGACGCCGGTGCGACAGTCCATTTTGTTGACCCGGCCACAGGCACTGCGCGTCCTTCGGTGCGGGCTGACGTGGTGGTGGCCTGTGATGGCATCAATTCGGCTATTCGCAAGCAGTTTTATCCGGACGAGAAAATGGCTTTTTCGGGCATCAACACCTGGCGTGGCGTGACCAAACACAAGCCGATCCTGACCGGTAAAAGTTACATGCGTGTGGGCTCTATCGAGACTGGCAAGATGGTGATTTACCCCATCGTCGACAACATCGATGCCGACGGCAACCAACTCATCAACTGGATGGCTGAGATTCAGCGTGATGCGGCTGTCATGAACGACTGGAACCAGTCCGGCAAGGCCTCTGACTTTTCGGATATTTTCAAGGATTGGAAATTCGACTGGCTCGATGTGCCTGCCTTGATTGCCAATGCTGAACAAATTCTTGAATACCCGATGGTCGACAAAGACCCTGTGTCGCAATGGACTTTTGGCCGCATCACCTTCATGGGTGACGCCGCTCACCCAATGTACCCGCGAGGTTCCAACGGATCAGCACAAGCGCTGATTGACGCCCGCACGCTGGCGGATGAGCTGTCCAAAACAAGTGACCCGAAGGTGGCGCTCAAACGCTATGAAGATTTGCGTCTTGCACCGACCGCCAAAATTGTGCTGACCAACCGCGCCACACCGCCGGACTTCATCATCATGAAAGCCGACGAACTCAGTGGTGGCAAACCGTTTGCAAACATTGATGACCTCATCAGCCAAGATGAGTTACGGGCGATATCCGAGCATTACAAACAGGTGGCCGGATTTGCGCTTGACCCACTGAAGGCTTAGTTCAGGTAACGGGGCTTTTCGTCGTCAAGCGAAAGTGCCATCGTCTCACTGTCTGGCGCAGCCTTGCCGGCGTTGATTTTCACCGTCACGCCGATATCCGCTTCCAACCATTGCGAGGTTGTCAAGGCTTGGCTCAGCAACGACACCAGGCCGCGGGTTAACTGAGCGTCTAATTTGATGTGCAAGCTGCGCGTTTTTTCGGAGAGCTTTTCGAGGATGTTGAGCTCAAGTTCTGCACCCGCCAGTGGCGTCATCTTGACTTCAGTGACCAACAGCGGCTCCGGGCCCAGCGGCAGTGACGTGATTTGTTCGCGGTAGGGGGTTTGGAAGTCGCTGCTGTAGCTGGCGGCTTCCTGCTGAAAGTTCTCCAGCAGTTGCCGGCGTTGTTCATCAAATGGTGCCGCAAGGTCCCTCGGACTGGCTTGGCGCGTGATTTGCTCAGCGGATGCTTTTTCAAGCAGCGGTATCAGCCCCAGGCTTAGACGGCGTGTGAACCAGAGTCGAACCTCTTCATCGTCGCGGGTGTTGATGCGGACCAAAAAGCGGTCTTGCTCACTCACATAGCTGACACTGACTTGGTGGATATTCATGAGTTTATTTTAGGGTCAAGCTCAACATTCGTACACGGCTGTTACGTTCTTGTGGGTGCGCTATTGAAAAATTTAGAAAGCCCCCACATCTAGATGTACTAATTTTTCGGAGTCAGCATGCGACAAGACAAACTAACCACCAAGTTTCAAGAAGCCTTGAGCGACGCCCAGTCGTTGGCTTTGGGCAACGATCATGGCTACATTGAGCCGCTGCACTTGCTTTCCGCGATGCTGCGCCAAGAAGAAGGGCCGCGGGCCTTGCTACAGCGCGCTGGTGTCAACATGTCAGCGCTTCAGTCGGCCACCGATGCGGCGGTGAAGAAGCTGCCGCAAGTGCAAGGTCAAGAGCAAATCCAGATCAGTGCTGAGCTGGGTAAGTTGTTGCAAGCCACTGAGAAAGAAGCCATCAAACGTGGCGACCAATTTATCGCTGGTGAGCTTTTCTTGCTGGCCTTGACCGACAGCAAAAGCGACGCTGGCAAGGTGGCGCAAGGCAATGGCATGACACGCAAGTCGCTGGAAGCCGCGATTGAAGCGGTGCGCGGTGGTCAAACCGTCAACAACCCGGAGGCCGAAGGCCAACGCGAAGCCTTGAAAAAATACACCATGGACCTGACCGAGCGCGCCCGCATGGGCAAGCTCGACCCGGTGATTGGCCGCGATGACGAAATCCGCCGGGCGATTCAAGTGCTGCAGCGCCGCACCAAGAACAACCCGGTGCTGATCGGTGAACCAGGCGTTGGCAAGACCGCCATTGTCGAAGGTTTGGCGCAGCGCATCGTCGCCGGTGAAGTACCGGACTCACTCAAAGGCAAGCGGGTGCTGTCACTCGACATGGCGGCCTTGCTGGCCGGTGCCAAGTTTCGCGGCGAGTTTGAAGAGCGCTTGAAAACCGTGCTGAAAGAACTCGCCAAAGACGAAGGCCAGACCATCGTTTTCATTGATGAGTTGCACACCATGGTCGGTGCCGGCAAAGGCGAGGGCGCGATGGACGCCGGCAACATGCTCAAGCCCGCCTTAGCGCGTGGTGAGTTGCATTGCGTGGGTGCCACCACGCTCGACGAATACCGCAAATACATTGAAAAAGATGCCGCTTTGGAGCGTCGTTTCCAAAAGATTTTGGTCGGTGAGCCAACGGTGGAGGCGACGATCGCCATCCTCCGTGGCTTGCAGGAAAAGTACGAAGTCCACCACGGCGTACAGATCACCGACCCGGCCATCGTGGCTGCCGCCGAGCTCAGCCACCGCTACATCACCGATCGCTTTTTGCCCGACAAAGCGATTGACCTGATCGACGAAGCGGCAGCCAAGATCAAGATCGAGATGGACTCCAAGCCTGAGGTCATGGACAAGCTCGACCGACGGTTGATTCAGCTGCAAATTGAGCGTGAAGCGGTGCGCCGCGAAAAAGATGAGGCCTCGCAAAAGCGCTTCAGTTTGATTGAAGAAGAAATCGTCAAGTTGCAAAAAGAAATCTCCGATTTCGACGAAATCTGGCAGGCTGAAAAGGCCCAAGCCCTGGGCTCTAAAGATGTCATGGAAGAGATTGAGCGGACACGTTTTCAAATTGAAGAGCTCAAGCGAAAAGGGGACTTCAACAAAGTCGCTGAGCTGCAATACGGCAAGCTGCCCGAACTTGAAAAGCGCCTCAAAGCGGCCAAAGATCACGAAGCGCAGAAAGGCGCAACCAACGCCCCGCGGTTGTTGCGCACGCAAGTCGGTGCCGAAGAAATCGCCGAAGTGGTGAGCCGCGCAACAGGCATTCCGGTGTCCAAAATGCTGCAGGGTGAACGCGACAAATTACTGCAAATGGAAGGCAAATTGCATGAGCGGGTGGTCGGCCAGAACGAAGCCATCGGTGCTGTCGCCAACGCCATCCGTCGTTCACGCTCGGGACTGAGCGACCCGAACCGCCCGACTGGCTCTTTCCTGTTCCTCGGCCCGACCGGTGTGGGCAAGACCGAGTTGTGCAAGGCGCTGGCCGGGTTCTTGTTTGACAGCGAAGACCACCTGATTCGCGTCGACATGAGCGAGTTCATGGAGAAGCATTCTGTCGCCCGTTTGATCGGTGCGCCACCCGGTTATGTGGGTTACGAAGAGGGCGGCTACCTGACCGAAGCCGTGCGCCGCAAGCCCTACAGCGTGTTGTTGCTTGACGAGGTTGAGAAAGCCCATCCGGATGTTTTCAATGTGTTGCTGCAAGTGCTTGACGACGGCCGCTTGACTGACGGCCAAGGCCGCACCGTGGACTTCAAAAACACAGTGATCGTGATGACCAGCAACATTGGCTCGCCGATCATCCAGTCGATGGTTGGCCAGCCCTATGAGGACATCAAAGACGCCGTGACCGACGAGCTGAAGAACTACTTCCGGCCCGAATTTTTGAACCGCATCGACGAGACGGTGGTTTTCCACGCTCTTGACGCCAGCAACATCGAGTCGATTGCCCGCATCCAGCTCAAGGTGCTGATGGCGCGTCTGCAGAAGATGGACCTGACCATGGAAGTCTCGGAAGCTGCGATTGCCGAGCTGGCCAAGGTCGGTTTTGACCCTGTGTTCGGTGCGCGGCCATTGAAGCGCGCGATTCAGCAGAGGATTGAAAACCCGCTGAGCAAGCTGCTGCTCGAAGGGCGCTTTCCACCCAAGAGCACGATCCCGGTGGACGTTGACCCGATCCGTGATCCTGGTGTTTTCAGCTTTGGTGAAGCGCAGAAAGGCGTCATCAACTCGGTCTGAGCTTGTCGAGAGTGACAGTGGTCATGCCAATTCATGTGAGCTTCGGGTTATTTGGGGAGCCCAAATACCTGTACCCAGTACACACCGCCATCGCTTTGCGGGTTGACCGCAAAGGCCAGTCCCATCTCGGTGTAGCTGGGCATCATCAGATTGGCGCAATGGGTGGGGCTTTTCAACCAGCCTTGCACAGCCACGTTCGCATTCATCTGGCCGGAGGCGATGTTCTCGCCAATGGCCCGCCACGCGTAGCCCGCCCGGTTGGCCCGTTCGGAGACGTGAAAACCATCGCGACCGGTGTGGCTGAAGTAGTTGTATCGCGCCATCTCAACAGCATGTGCGGCAGATGCCGAGCGAAGTCTCGTATTCAGACGCACCGGCTGAACTGCTGCCATGGCTTCGTTGCCGCAGCTGCGCGCCAGACCCCGAGCCTGGTTCACCAAATAAAGGACACGGGCTTCAATCTCACCTTGGTCGGTGGCAAGTGGGGGTGAAAAAGGCGCAGCTAAAACAATCCAGACGCTTTGACCTTTGGCATAAAACCCCATCTCTTTGAAATCTGTCGCCATGACCGTCTGGCAGGAATAACCCGCAGCGCCTTGTGCTATGGCTTGCGCACCGGTGTAACCCCTGAGCGCTATCAAGGTTGAGCGAGGTGATCGGTAAGCAGCGGCTTTCAGCGCTTCGGCCAGTTCCGTACCGGCCGCCGTGCGCGCTGCCGCCGCTGACAATCGCGGGTCCAGGCGTAAGGCAACTGTTGTCGTCGGGAGGCTACCGCAACCTCGAGCGCGCACGCTGTTGAGGGCTTCAAGAAGAGTCTGTGCTGTGGCGGGTCCCGCGAGAACTGAACTCAAGCAAGCCATCAGGGCCAGTCGCGCAACACCCAGCCTCATATTGATAAATGTGTTTTTCATTCTGAACTCAAGACATATTACGATACGGCCATGATTAATTCGAGTCCCTTGAACAGCAGCGCCCCCCTCAGCCGTGACGCCGGCGTGATCGGCCTGGTCGGCCTGTCACACATGATCAGTCATTTCAGCCAGTTGCTGTTGGCGCCTCTGTTTCCCTGGCTTAAAGATGACTTCAATGTCAGCTACACCGAGCTTGGATTTTTGATGACGATTTTCTTCGTCGTCTCGTGTGTGGTGCAGACGGGTTCCGGATTTGTGGTCGATCGCTTCGGTCCCCGTCCCATCCTTTTCGCTGGTCTCAGCCTGCTGGGTGTCGCTGCATTGGGCTATTCCATCAGCACAAGCTACTGGATGTTGGCCGGCTTTGCGGTGGTGGCCGGCGTCGGCAACGGGGTCTTTCATCCGGTCGACTACACGCTCATCAACCGCAAAGTGAGCCCGTCCCGGCTGGGGCATGCCTACAGTGTTCATGGCATCACAGGCAGCCTGGGGTGGGCACTTGCGCCGGTGTTGTTGGTGAGTTTGACGCTGGCCTATTCTTGGCGGACTGCATTGTTGGTGGCTGCTTTACTGGCCTTTAGTGTGTTGGCTGTGTTGGTCATGCATCGGGACAAGTTGGCCTTGTCAGTTGTTCCGCCTGTGAAGGGTGTTGCCGCAGCAGGAGGCAGTCTGGAATTTTTGAAAATTCCGGCCGTCTGGATGTGCTTTACCTTTTTCTTTGTCAACGCGCTTGGCTTGAGCGTGATGCAGGCCTTTGCCCCTGAAGCGGCACGTCGCCTGCACGATGTGCCCTTGTCATTGGTCGCCATGTGCCTGACGGTGTACATGTTGGGCAGTGCCTGCGGTATGTTCACGGGGGGATTTTTGGCGTCTAACCCTGCTCGCTGCGAACGCATCGTCGGTGTGGGTTTTGGCTTCGCTTCAGTGATTTCTATGACCTTGGCCCTCGGCAGTTTTTATTCTCCAATCGTGGTTCCCGTGTTGTTTGCTTTGATGGGTTTTTGCTCTGGCCTGGCAGCGCCGTCACGTGATTTATTGGTCAAACGCTCAACACCTGACAATGCGAGCGGCCGCGTTTATGGCGTGGTGTATTCAGGCTTGGACATTGGACAGGCCATTTCGCCGCTTTTCTTTGGCGTGCTGATGGACCAGGGCAATTTCCGTGGCGTGCTGCTTGGTTTGGCACTGGTGCAAGGCGTCTTGATCGTCACGGCCCTCAGTGTGGGGCGTGTGCGGCGCACGGCGATCGCGCCGGCTCAACAACTGGCATAGCCTTCAGGCAAGGTGTGCCATAGCTGAGTTCTTGACCTTAGCTGAGGCACAATATTTGGATGACTGAACAAATTGCCGGCCACCTTCTCGTTGATTGTCTGATTGCACAGGGTGTCACCCACGCCTTTGGTGTTCCAGGCGAAAGTTATCTGGCTGTGCTCGACGGGCTGCATGCGCGTCAAGGCCAGATCGACTTCGTGATTTGCCGGCAAGAGGGCGGTGCCGCCTTCATGGCCGAGGCCCACGGCAAGCTGACCGGTCGTCCCGGCGTCTGCATGGTCACCCGCGGGCCGGGCGCCACCAACGCTTCGATTGGCGTCCACACGGCCTTTCAGGATTCAACGCCCATGGTGCTGCTGGTTGGCGATGTGGCCAGCGACTGCCGCGACCGCGAGGCGTTTCAGGAGGTTGATTTTGCGAGTTTCTTCGGACCCAGTACCAAAGGTTTTGCCAAGCGCGTCGAGCGCATTGACGATGCCGATCGCATTCCTGAATACATTGCCCGCGCTTTTGCCACCGCCATGAATGGTCGTCCCGGTCCCGTGGTGCTGGTGTTGCCGGAAGACATGCTGACGCACATGACCGCCGCCCAACCCTTGCCCAAGGTGGAAGCCGTTCAGACCTGGAGTGATCCGGGTGCACTGCGCACATTGCGCGAAATGCTCCTGGCCTCCCAGCGGCCGCTGGTGATTGCCGGCGGCGGTGGCTGGACCCCGCAAGCCGCCCAAGCGCTTCAGCGTTTTGCTGAGAACTGGCAGCTGCCCGTCGGCAACGCTTTTCGTTTTCAGGACACCTTTGACAACCATCACCCGCAGTACGCAGGTGATGTCGGTATTGGCCTCAATCCCAAATTGGCGGCCCGCATCAAAGCGTGTGACTTGATCCTTGCCATCGGCCCGCGTTTGGGCGAAATGACGACCGGCAATTACACGTTGATCGAAGCGCCGAAACCGCGCCAAAAGCTGGTGCACATTCACGCCAGTGCCGAAGAACTCAATCGCGTCTTTCAGGCCGACCTGGCCATCAACGCGACGATGAATGCGGCCGCCCGCTCACTCGAAGTCTTGACCGCACCCGTGTCGGTGGCGTGGGAAGCCTGGACCGCGTCTGCCAATGCGGACTATTTGGGTAACTTGGTACCCCAAGCTCTGCCGGGCGATATCGATATGCCGGCCATTGTTTCTCTGCTGCAAAAGCATTTGCCTGATGATGCGGTGCTGACCAACGGGGCTGGCAACTTCGCCAGTTGGATGCATCGTTTCTTCAAACACCACGGTCTTGTCAAAGGCCACAAGACGCAGTTGGCACCCACCGTGGGTGCGATGGGCTACGGTGTGCCTGCAGGCATTGCTGCGGCCATCACCACCGGGCGGGTGGTTTTCACGATCGCCGGTGATGGTGACTTTTTGATGAATGGCCAAGAGTTGGCGACGGCGGTGCAACACGGTGCTAAAACCATCATCGTGTTGCTCAACAACGGCATGTACGGCACCATTCGCATGCACCAAGAGCTTGCGTATCCCGAGCATGAAAGCGGTTCGCGCTTGAAGAATCCGGACTTTGCCGCACTGGCCCGGGCTTACGGTTACGCCGGTGTGCGCATCACGCGCACGGCGGAGTTTGAAGCCGAGTTGTTGGCCGCGCTGAGTCGCCCTGAGGGCACGGTGATTGAAGTGATGCTGGACCCTGAAGTTATCACCACGCGCGGCACACTGTCGGCCATCACGCGCAACGCCAGAGCCTCTGCAGGCTGAACGTTTTTAGCGCTTGACCTCAAAGGGCGCACCGCCAAGTCGTGTGCCGGCTTTGAGCCCTTTTTTGGCAAACCAGCCCTGGTTCATCTCCAGCACGTAGCGAACCGGCTGGGTTGAGCAGTGCGCGTCAGTGGTCTGCGGTTTCATGTCGGCGAGGTTGACGATCGTGCCATCGTCGGCCACAAAAGCTGCGGTCAGCGGCAGCAGCGTGTTTTTCATCCAGAAGCACTGTTGAGATGGCGATTCAAAAACGAAGAGCATGCCCTCTTGCTGAGGCATTTCTTTGCGAAACATCAACCCGATTTCCCGCTGCTGCGGAGTGAGTGCAACTTGTGCCGTGATTTGGTACATGCCGGTTGTCAGGAGGGTGCGTTGCAGCTCTAGTTGGGGCGCATTTTGTGCAAAAACTGCGGTTGAACCCAAAAAGGCGAGTGCCGATATGAGTGACTTGAGGGTCTGCGAGGCTGCAGGGATAAAAGTACAAAGTCGTTGGTTCATAGTTTGGATGATAAGGGGACATTAGCCCACCCATCATGGCAAGCCCAGTGTGTCCACCCCTCCTGGGGGTGCGCGGGTCAGAAGATAAATGTAATATTTAAGAATTAACTGAGACGATCTGGTGATTTCTTCTCAGCGCGGCAATGGCCCTGAACGTCGCACCGACCCTCAGGGCTCGCTAGAATGAAATCCATGGCTACGAAATCCCCCAAAGTCCCAGCGCCGCAGAAGGCGCCGATCAACACACCTTCCAAGCCCGAAGATGGCCAGGGTGGTGGTGCCGTGGTGCTTGAGCGGCGCACCCAGAAAGTCATGCCGCCGCAGATGTACCAAGTGGTGCTGCTGAATGACGACTACACCCCGATGGAGTTTGTGGTGGTCGTGATTCAGGAGTTCTTCAACAAAGACCGCGAAGCCGCGACCCAGATCATGTTGAAGATCCATTTAGACGGTAAAGGCGTTTGCGGTGTTTTTTCCAAAGATGTGGCGGCCAGCAAGGTCGATCAGGTCACCGAGGCCGCCCGTCGAAACGGTCATCCGCTGCAATGTATCAGCGAGCCTGTTGAATTGTGAAAACTGCCCCCATCTGCTCTACAACTGTTTTTATATTTTGTGTCGCTAGCCGAAAGGAAAATCAATGATTGCCCAGGAATTAGAAGTTAGCTTGCACAT
The DNA here is from genome assembly GCA_947374505.1 of Comamonadaceae bacterium. Lineage (GTDB taxonomy): Bacteria > Pseudomonadota > Gammaproteobacteria > Burkholderiales > Burkholderiaceae_C > Polaromonas. Next base: position 16,945 of record CANCCE010000027.1, read on the forward strand.
GGCCTTCGTCGAGGCCCGGCAACAGCGCCACGAGTTCATCACCGTGGAACACCTGTTGCTGGCCTTGCTGGACAACCCCAGTGCGGCTGAAGTGCTGCGTGCCTGTTCTGCCAACGTCGATGATTTGCGCAAAGCCTTGAGCAACTTCATCAAAGACAACACACCGCAGGTCGCCGGCACCGACGACGTGGACACCCAGCCCACGCTGGGGTTTCAGCGTGTCATTCAGCGCGCCATCATGCATGTGCAGTCGACCGGCAACGGCAAGAAGGAAGTCACAGGTGCCAACGTGCTGGTCGCCATCTTTGGCGAAAAAGACTCCCACGCTGTGTATTACCTCCACCAGCAGGGTGTCACCCGCTTGGACGTGGTGAACTTCATCGCCCACGGTATCAAGAAAAGTGATCCCCCTGAGCCGACCAAGGCCGGCGAAGGTACTCCTGAAAACGAAGAAACCGCCGAGAAGTCTGAGAAGGCCTCGCCTTTGGAGCAGTTCACCCAGAACCTGAACCAGCTCGCCAAAGAGGGCAAGATCGATCCGCTGATTGGCCGTGAGTACGAGGTCGAGCGGGTCATTCAAATTCTGTGCCGCCGCCGCAAAAACAACCCCTTGTTGGTGGGTGAGGCCGGCGTGGGCAAGACCGCGATTGCCGAGGGCTTGGCCTGGCGCATCACGCAAAAAGAAGTGCCGGAAATCCTCGCTGAAGCGCAGGTCTACTCGCTCGACATGGGCGCTTTGCTGGCTGGCACCAAGTACCGTGGTGATTTCGAGCAACGTCTGAAAGGGGTCTTGAAAGCCCTCAAAGACAAGCCGAATGGCATTTTGTTCATTGACGAAATCCACACCTTGATCGGTGCCGGTGCCGCTTCGGGCGGCACGCTGGATGCGTCGAATTTGCTCAAGCCCGCTCTCAGCTCGGGTCAGCTCAAGTGCATCGGTGCCACCACCTTCACGGAATACCGCGGTATTTTCGAGAAAGACGCAGCCCTCTCACGTCGCTTCCAGAAGGTCGATGTGGTCGAGCCGACGGTGCAAGAAACCGTTGAAATCTTGAAGGGTCTGAAGTCGCGCTTTGAAGAGCACCATGGCGTCAAGTACGCCGTGGCCGCGTTGCAGGCGGCGGCTGAACTCAGCGCCAAGTACATCAACGACCGTCATTTGCCCGACAAAGCGATTGACGTGATCGATGAGGCCGGTGCAGCTCAGCGGATTTTGCCGCCTTCGAAGCGCAAGAAAACCATCACCAAAACCGAGGTCGAAGAGATCGTTGCCAAGATCGCGCGCATCCCGCCCGCGAATGTCTCGAACGACGATCGCGGCAAGCTGAAAGTCCTGGAGCGTGACTTGAAGAGTGTTGTCTTCGGCCAAGACAAAGCCATCGATGTGCTGGCTTCGGCTGTCAAGATGGCACGTTCGGGTCTGGGCAAGGGCGACAAGCCGATTGG
>CANCCE010000028.1 GCA_947374505.1 Comamonadaceae bacterium
TCTATTGCAGAAAGTAAAACTCGCCAATAGCTTGGTCATAGAGCGCTGGCGTTTGCTCGTGCCCCACTGACTTCGCAAGTCTGACGACCTCATTTCGCACATTGCGTAACACCCTGTCGACTGAGATACCGGGCTTCACCATTTCCTTCAGAAAGATGCGGGTGAATAAGCCATTTTTCTCTGGGTCATTGCTGCCCAGCTTGTCCAAGGCTTGCTGGCCAGACCCGGCCGAGAACATGATCATTTGACCGGTCGCTGCCGTGGTGGGCACCAGACCACGGCCGCCAAGGGCTCGCCCTTGGCCTTTGAATGGATTGTCCCGGCAGGCATCAATCACAGCAAGTGCAAATTTGGTTTTCTTGTCTTGCAGGTCGTCAAGCACGCGCTGTAATTGGATGGCTTCGTCTTTAACTTGATCTTCTTGGTCACCTTTGATGTCCGTTGGCAGCAGGTAGTTCGCATTTCCCAATTGAACACCATGCCCAGCGTAGAAAAATAGAACTTCGTCCCCCCCTTGTACTTGTTGCCGGAAGTCTCTCAGCGCTTGTTTAAATTTCTTTTCGTCCACATCCAGGTGCTTCCAAACTTTGAATCCAACCGACTCTAAGGCTCGAGCCATGGCTTCTGCGTCTTTACCGGCGTTGTTTAGTTTGGCAACGTTTATGTATGAATCGTTGCCAATGACCAATGCTTTTCGATTGGCAAAGACCGTGGGTGCTTTCGGCGGACTGCTCGTCGGCATGGCCGTATCCACTTGGCGCTTAGCCGCTTGAACGGCCGCGAGGGCATTCGCTTGTTGAAGTTGTGCCAACATCTCTCGCATTTTTTCCAGCTGTTGAGCCAGTGTTTGCTTTTCAAGTTCAATCGCTTGGCGCGCCAATGCCAAATTCTGTGACTCTGACGAACTTGCCGAGGGGCTGGGGAATGCGCTCGAAGTTGGCGCGGACTTTAATGCGGATGGCTGATTATTGGATTGGGGCGGAGGGGGCGTGCTGGCAAGAACCGTGTTATCGCCTCCCAAAAATTGAAGAGCCATGATAGGCGCCGTTTTTTTGTACAAGAACGACTGTTCAACAGACTCTGTGAATATAGACAACCAATTGTTCAATATTTCATGGTCTGGTTGCTTGCGACCTGCGAGTGCGTCTGTCCGGAATTTCCCAGTTCCAGCATCCTTTGGAGGGACGATGAATGCGCTGATATCCACGCCTCGACCGTTGTATTGTTGAACACGGACTTCAGCGAGTAGAAGGCTCTTGTTCCGGGAGCTTTCGAAATCACCAATGCCAACAACAGAACCTTTCCACCACTCACTTTGGGGCGCGGTGCTTTTCAGCCAAGTTGTGATGTTCCCGACTTGAAATACCCTGGAACATTTGTTGATCAGCCCGCTAGCTTGAGTGCCATGCGAGCTGACAAGGAATTGATAGGCATTGGATGTGTCCGACACGCAGACGGTATTTCCCCATTTGACAGGTGATGTCGTATGACGAACGACCAGATAGGGAACCTTAGCATTTGGCACCGTATTTTTGAGCACTAGCGCTTCCCAAGCATAACTTGACTGGGGAATTGAATGAGCCTGGGTGAGTTGCCATTGGCCTGGCGGCAGCGGAATACTACGGCCCTCGCCAAGGGGGAGAAAGTCTTTTTGAGTGGAGCCCACTTGGGGCTGTGCAATGGCTATGCCGCACATCAACGTCACGCCCAGCATCAGACACACCAAAGCGGTTTTTATTACCCCGAATAGCCATGACCCAGCCCTCAAAATTAGAGCGACATTTGAGATGTTTTGTTTTGTTGACATGCTTGGGACTACCCCGATGTTGTGTTTCTTCGATTATGCTCAAATGATTTCAACGATTCAAACGTCTGACCCATTCAGTGGGGATCATTATGTTAAAAAATTTGATTTGCAAGCTGCCTTTCCTTGGAACATCGTCAATGTCTGCGCTTGTTCTTTGGTCTATTGCGTCCTTTGCGACGGCTCAAGTGGTGTTGATCACTGAAGACGAAGCCAAAACGCCTAATGCACAAATCATCAGCACCCGTGCGATTACGCGAGGACCCAGTATTAAACTGACCTCTCCTGCCGATGTCGCGGCCAAATCGTTTCCTATCAAACTGGAATTAGCCGCCAAAGGCGGGGCCAAAATTGATACGAATAGCTTGAAGGTTGAATACCTCAAGCAACCGCTGGTCGACTTGACACCGCGTTTCAAACCGGGGCTGCAAGCAAATAGCTTAGAGCTGTCACAGGTCAAGGTGCCTCAGGGGCAACATGCGATTCGCATCAGCATCAAGGACTCTGATGGCCGAGAAGGTACGCAAACAATTAATTTACAAGCCAAGTGACGATCCAAGTGGTGGATACAACTGCCGCCTGCCCTTACTGCCTGAGCGATATTCCACCGCAAGCGCTGGTTTGTCGACATTGCAGTCGCGATGTCAGCCTTTTCCGTACACTCCTCGACGAGATTGATCGTCTAAAAAATGAAAACCTGACGCAAAAAATTTCGCTGGAAGCCTTTCAAAATTTGCAAACAGGCTCGCTATTAGAGGTACTCCCAGCGCAACAGGAGCCAGCCCCCAGCCCCCGTTTACAAAGAGCTTGGCCGATTTGGGGTGCTGGCGTCTTGACCGTTTTGACTTTGGGATGTCTGCATTGGCTGCTGTTTTTTATTTATGACACACCCGTCGTCGTGTTTCGCATCGTTACTTTTTGTGTTCCTGTCGCTCTGGGATTTTGGGCGGGGAGCCAGAGCCGATGTTTTTGGCTTTACCAATTGGGCATTGCACTGGTAACGGGTGTAGCCAGTGTGTTTGTGATGCTGAACATCACGCATCAAATCGATCAGGTTCCGTTGTGGCCTCAAGATTTCCGTGAGTGGCGCGAAACCGTCGAGTACTTACTGTCCATCGCCTTGGCATTGTTGACTGGCTTTTGGGCATGGAGTGCGTCCGCTCGATGGAAGAGAACCCGACCCAATGGCGGCACGCTCTTTTTGTTACAGCGCGACGATAAGGGGCGGTTGAAGCTGGAACAGTTGAGTTCTGACGTCCAACTCCTGATTGCAACGCTTGCGCCTTTTGTTTCGGGTGTCATGGCTGTTTACGCTGCGGTAAAAAGTTTATTAGGCTAAGAGTCGATCGCGGAGCATGGAGCCATTGTTTCGACGCTGAAGTCCCACTGTCAATCTGTTTTCTATGAATGGTGCCACTCCAATGAAATATCTTGAACGTGCAAAAATGGTAGGGGTACTGGTGCCAACAATTCTCGGTATCTTGACGCTTTTTGGTTGTGCTTCTAATGCCCCCCTGCATGAAACTTCCAGAATTTCAGCACCTCAATCCAAGATCAGTTTTATAGACATCACAAAGTTCGACAAGGACTTAGCCGCATCCCTGTCATCGGACATTCAGACTGTAGATGTGTCCTTCTATGAGAAAGTCAGCCCTAACAAAATTCCTGAGCGAATGCAGCAATGGATTTCCGCAGTGGAAAGCACTGGCGGAAAAGTTAAAGTTGAAACCCCGCCGAACGAACCCCAGCCCAGAAGCGTATTTGCTCTTCTTAGCCTGCTGGGCAGCGCGTATTCCGCACTCAAAAATCAACTTCCACAGCCAGCGTCGACCGCATTTAAAGCGGCACAAGGTAGAAACGCAGTCATATCTTTGGAGCGCGGGCCGTCAGGGGGACTTGTGGTCGAGAAGATTCAATTCACCAAATAAGTTCACAAAAATACACACACCTCAATCATGAAGCCACTGCTGCCTACAGTTTTGCTTGCCGTATTAACTTGGACTTCTCCGGGTCTGGTGATTGCCGGTGAAGGACGACACGCATTGATCATCGGCATTGGTCAATACTCCGAAGCGTCCCACACCTCACGCTTAGATGGCGTTCCAAAGGACATGCTGAACGCAAGAATCATGGCCAAAGAAATGGGGGTCCCCAACGATTCGATCGTGATGCTCCGTGACGACCAAGCCACCAAAGCGAGCATTCAAAACGAGTACAAAAAACTTGCAGACAAAGTTCAAGCGGGCGATCGAGTCTTCATTTACCACTCAGGACATGGCACGCGTTACCAAAAAGGGGACAGCTGCCTGCAAGGGCTTCAAACATACACCAAGGGGCAATTTACCTACGATGACATTTTGAGTGAGGAAGAGATCGCCGCTTACACAACACCTATCAGCCAAAAAGCAGACAAAGTCATGGTGCTGATTGATGCCTGCTTTTCAGGAGGCGTACTCAACACGTCGACTCGTTCTCTCAATGCCATGCTGGATGTCAGACCCAAGTTCAGCGACAGTAGCGATCAAAAATGTGAAAACGTTGGTGTGAACCAGTCGGCAACCCGTGGACTTTTGAGTGAGCTAAAGCGCGTTGGTGTCTATGAAGAGAACTTTGTTCAAATTGCCGCGGCTAAGGACAATGAGGTGAGTTGGGATAACAAAGACCTAGGGGGACTTGCAACACACACTTTGACGCAGTGCCTGACGGGGGATGCAACCGACCTGAACAAGAGCGGTGCGATTTCATTGGAGGAAATCAGAGCATGCGCTCAGAGCAAACTCAACGCTTTGATGAAACCCCATGAAAGATTAGGCATGCTGCCTTCAACAATTCAAGTCAGGGGAAACCGTAACCTGATTCCGGTTGCAATACAAAAGCCTCCAGCGCCTGAAATCGTCGCACAAATACCTGTGACTCAAACACCTGCCCCAGTTAGTCCCCCCCGGCCAATCAGCTCTGATCAACCCAAACCACCAGCAGCTATTGCTGTGCCGACTCAGATGCAGCCGGTCCCGATCAACCCACCACCAGCCATTGCAACGGCGCCTCTTCAAGTTCCACCTGAGGCAGTGAAACCGCCGTCACCGGTCAAACCTATCCAACCACCGCGCAAACCTCTGACTGTGACCATGCTCCCGCTCATGGACCCTACGATAGCCTCACTGGCGACCCTTCAGGACATTGAGCAGCAACACAACCCTAAGCGACAAGTTGATGTAAAAGTGGGCAAGTCCGCCATGAAAATTGGAACGGATCGTCTTGAGTTGACGATCAAGTCTAGTCACGATGGTTATGTCTATATGGTCTTGCTGGGAAGCGATGCGAAGAGCTTTTACGTGCTCTATCCCAATGGGCTAGACAAAGACAACCAGATCAAGGCCGGCGAGCCTTTACAGATACCGAGGCCGGACTGGCAGATCAAAGCAGCAGGCCCTGTCGGGACGAACAACATTTTGGTCATGGTCTCAGACAGTCCTCGAAAGCTGGATAACTTGACGATAGCGGCCCCGACTGCGAATGAACCCTTCACCTATGCGCTTAACGATATTGGAGGGCGATCTGCTTTGGTTAACTTTTTGACTGGCTCTGGAGTTGATGGACGGTCTGAAAGCTTTGGAGCCAAATTAGTTGCTATTAAAGAAGTGCGGTGATGAAAGTCTTGTTTTTGATTCTTGCAGCTGTAGTCTCAACGTCAACGATGGCTGAACCCATCAAGTCTGCTTCAGTTAACCAAATCGTTGAGCAACTGGCTGGCACGGAGCAACCTCACTCACGCAGCCTTCGCAACATCAAACCCGAGCCACGCAGCATCGACTTAGTCCTTCAATTCGACTTTGACTCTGCCAAGCTGCAGGAGACCAGCAAACCATTGCTGGATAACTTGGCAGCCGCCATGAAATCCGACAGGTTGATGAGTATTCGATTTAAAGTTGAAGGGCATACAGATGCAAAGGGAACTGAGGCCTACAACATGAATCTGAGCCTGCGGCGTGCAAACGCTGTTGTGAACTACATGGCGGACATAGGAATTGAGAAAGAGCGCATGGAGGGCGTGGGTAAAGGCTTCAGCGAAATGCTCTATCCCGAAAGGCCTCAAGCCATGGAAAACCGCAGAGTAAGAATCACAACACTGCAATGAAAATTTTTATTGTTTACTTCTGGCTATCTTTTAGCGGTGCCATATTGGCTGCACAGCCTTTACTTGTAACACTTGAAGAAATGCAGGAATCCAACAAGGCGCCACTTCAAATTTCGTCAAAATCTAGTCCTGTAAAGGATGCGCCAGTCATTGAAATAGTCACCCCGAGACTTCTTGACAGCGTTGGCTCACCCACGCGCATAGAACTGACGTTCCAATCTACTGCTCCAAGCAATGTCAAACCTGAATCATTCAAAGCTTTGTACGGCACGTTTCAGATTGACATCACGAAGAGGCTGCTGAGCGTTGCGAAAGTTACTGAAACTGGCGTCTTGGTCCAACAGGCCTCTTTGCCAAAGGGGCAACACAAGATCCTATTGGTGATTGAAGACAGTGTGGGTCGCAGTGGCAGTCGCGTTTTTGAATTTGCGGTTAATTAAATCACCCAACTTTCAAAGCTCTACAACACGCCAGCCGTTCCAGAACACACAGGCATTCAGCGCCCAGATTGATATTTGTCAATATGGCAATCAAAGACGGTCTTTAAAGTTAACGCCAATGTATAGCTGCACTGACTGATTCAACTCAGCAAGTCCAAAGTGCTCTTCTTCGACCAACTTGGCGATAACTTTTGAGATTGCATCATGGATAACAAAAGAGTCAATTCACAAAATTATCTGCATTTCTTATATCGGCTGGAGGCAGCGCGCAAGTTGCCGGGGGCGACAAAATTAGACCCTTTAGAAGAGCGGATGTTGAGCTGTCTCGCACCGGCTTGGCACCTTGGCAAGAAGATCACTGTCTTAGAGGCCATGAAAAATTGCAGCCATATGTCCAGCACAACGGCTCACCGACGATTGAAGTCACTGCGCAGAAAAGGCTTCGTCGAGTTGTTCGCTGACGAAGACGACAACCGCATCAAATACGTCCGGCCTACTGACATAGCGCACCAGTACTTCGCCAACATTTGGCAATGTATTGAAGAGTCAAAGGCAAGTTGAGCTCAAAATTTGGGGCTCGAACCTATCGAGTTTGGCGAAGTCAGATACGCAAAGACGAGGCCACAGGGGCATGCCAGGGTGTTATCGTCGCGCCGTTACATCCAGATATTTTTAACCTGACTTCTCCAAGGAAATTCATATGAAACGCATGTCAGCCATCAGCCTGCTTCTGGCAGTTGTCGCATTCACCGTTTTCGGCTGTGCAAGTCAGCCACAGGGTCCAGGCTGGGTGACCTTGATTGATGGCGAAAAAGGCTTGGAAAATTGGAACCAGATTGGCGACGCCAATTGGCGAGCTGAAGCAGGCACGGTCATGGCCGACAAGGGAAAGGGTGGATTTCTCGTGTCTAAAGATACATACAAGGACTTCGTCATCTATGCCGAGTTCTGGGCAGCGACCGATACCAACAGCGGTATCTTTATCCGCGCTGCTAATCCACAAAAAATCGGCTCCGACACGTCCTACGAAGTGAATATCTGGGACCTTCGCCCAGACCCTCAATACGGGACAGGTGGGATCGTCGATGTCGCTGCCGTGCCGGTCCCTATTGCCTACAAAGCTGGCGAAAAATGGAACACCTATGAGATTACGGCGAAGGGCTCGGAAATGTCAGTCAAGTTGAACGGCGTTGTCACCGCCACCGCACAAAACAGCAGATTGTCCAGTGGGCCGTTCGCGCTCCAGTTCGCTCAAGGCGTCAAGGGTGCACCGGGCGGACCGATCAAGTGGCGGAAGGTTCAAATCAAGCCGCTGTAAACGGAGCGTCGACGGGCAGGTTAATCTACCCGGATATTGCCCGCTTTGATCACGGCGCGCCAACGCTCCGTGTCTTCCCTCATCCAAACCGCCATTTCTTCCGGCGTATTTCCCACCGGCTCAGCACCGACTTCCGAAAACCGATGAACGATTTCCGGTAAGCGCAGAATTTCAGCCACGGTAGCGGAGAGTTTGGCCGCAATCTCAGGCGGTGTACGCGGCGGGGCCACCAGTGCAAACCAAGCCATGGCGATCATGCCGGGGATCAGTTCATTCAAGGCGGGCAGGTTCGGCATGGACGCTTGGCGCGCTGCGCTGGTCACACCCAAAATACGAAGTTTTCCGCTGCGGGCGTAGGCAGAAGCGGCCGCAATATTGCCAAACATCACATTGACGTGACCGGCCAGCAGGTCTGCCATGGCCGGAGCATCGCCCTTGTAGGGCACATGCAGCATTTGCAGCCCAGTTTTGAGTTTGAAAAGCTCTGCGGTCAAGTGCGCTGTTGAACCATTGCCTTGCGACGCATAGCTGATTTTGTCGGGATTGGCTTTGGCATAAGCCATGAATTCCTGCACCGTCTTGACAGGCAAGGACGGATGCACCATCAACACGTTGGGAACCAACGCCATGACGGTGACCGGCACAAACTTGGACGGTGCGTAGTTCAGCTTCGGGTACAGGCTGACGTTGATGGACAACGGTGGCGGTGGCGCCGCCATCAAGGTATAGCCATCGGGCTCGGCATTGAACAGATATTCCGCGGCGATGTTGCCAGCGGCACCGGGCTTGTTTTCAACCACGATGGCTTGGCCCAGTCGCTTCGCCAACGGTTCCGCGATCAGCCGTGGAAACAGATCGGCCGTTCCCCCCGGCGGATTGGGCACCACGATACGGATCAGTTTTTGAGGCCATGCGCCGCCTTGGGCGTGCGAACTTTGCAAGGTCCAGGCAGGTGCCGCCAGCAGGAGGGATGACGCCACAAACTTGCGACGACTGGGGTGGGTGTTGTTGATGACAGGCAGCGACATTTTTGTCTCTTTCTCTTTTAATGGGTCCAGGTCACGCACGAAATGAAGCTCTGCACTACAAAGGAATCACCAGCAAGGTCTCAATCACGCGCGAGTCGTAGATGAATTTCCGGCTTCTGAATAAAACACCCTCAGCAGTCACTTCGACTCGGTCAAGGCACTGGCCGGTCGAGTAAATCATCATGTTGCCATCCAAGTCCATGGTGCGCACCACCAGGTAGTTGGACCGCACCGACAAGGCACCGTCTTCCTCGCCAATGATCTGCACGCCCGAGACCATGTGACGGTAATGGTGCGGTTCATAAATATTGGCAATCCGCATGGACTTGATGCGGTCGCGCAATTGCGCCGCACTGTGGCAGTCAATGACGGCCATGGGCAATTGACGGTCACTGTTAAAACGCGACGTCACTGTGTAGCGGCCTTGCGGGATCAGCAAATCGCAAATCGCCTCGACACGGTTTTCGTCAATGGCACGTGCCCACTCAAAGATCAAATTTTCAACGGCGCGATGGTGGTTTTCGTGAGGCATTGGGTGAGCGTTCATCACAGGTCCATATCCTGGCGGTAGTTGTGCCAAAAATTACGAATAGCGCGTTCAGACAGTTTGCTGGCACCACCGCTGTCAAGCTCCCGTCCGCCCATCTCAATGAAGGACGCGCCACTTTGACCGTCCGCCATGGCGCGTTGCATCATCTCGCAAACCGCCGCGTCTTCCACCGACACCATGCCTGCCGAACCGGCCAAATTGGCTTGCAACAAGCGCATGCGCGTGGTTTCTGCGTCATCGTCTTCGAAACCAAAATAAGTCCAGACCAGATCACACTGGCCGGGGCCCTTGGGCAGCAGTTGGCGGGTGGCCAGACTGTTGGCAATCTGGTGCAACACAAAAGACGGATACGTCGTCAAAATTTGAATGCTGACACCGTCACCAAACTCGTCGCGCCATTTCAAAATACTGGGGTCTTCCAGTTTCAGGTCGTCATTGTGGGAGCGAAGGTCTGCTGCCGTGGTGTTGAAGTCTTCAGATTTCTTTTCAGTGCCCGCCTTGGTATAAAAATACACATGCCGCCCCGCACCGTCTAAGACCATGCCCGATTCCTGTGACTGCCGCGACAGGCCAAAAGTGCCATAAAAGGTGTGCAGAATGTTGGCGTGATATGAGTCGCGCGGGTTCTCGTGATACGCCTTCCAATTCGCATGAATTCGCTGCGTGTCGTAGCCCAGAACCTTGAGCGGCTTGTGCAGCACACGACGAATGCCCGTCGCCACATCGCCAAGCCAATCCTCCAAGGGTTCTGTTTCGTCTGAGAAGGTGGCAAATACCAAGCCGCACAAGGTGGCCACGCGCAGTTTCTGCAGGCCATGCTCGGCCATGTCGAAGTCCTTGGGCAAACCGCCCTCACCTCGCAAGCCATGGCGAAAGGCCGCATGGGTCAGGTCACCTTTGAGGTTGTAGTTCCACGCATGGTAGACACAGTTCAGCTTTTTGACGGTTCCAAAAGCTTCACGGCAAACCATGTTGCCGCGGTGCGCGCAGCGGTTGACCATGGCGTTCAACGAGCCGTCTTCGGCGCGCGTGAGCAAGACCGATGTCTCGCCGATATAGGTTGTTTTGAACGAACCGGGTTCAGGCACTTCAGCCTCAAGGCCCAAGTAGTTCCAGGTCTTGCCCCGAAAAATAGTCAGCTGTTCTTTCGCGTACACATCCGGGTCGACATAGACCCAATAGGGTGCTCGGGTGAATCCTCCGGTCGGCCATTTTTTCAAGGCGCGTTGGGCACTGGTTTCAGGGCCGCGTACAACGGCTGTCTGATGATTCGATTCTTCTGGGCACATAAGCAATGGATCTTTCAACGTGCGTCCGGCACTTGTCGGGTTGCCAAAAATTCTTCAAAGGTCTCGCCGCGCATCAGCGCGTAGACCTGCATGTTGGTGACTTTCATGACCCGTGCAAATTTTTCGAGGACAAAAAAATTGGCTCCGTTGCGTACCAAGCCAAGCCAGTCACAAGTTCGTATCAACTCTTTTTCAAGCTCATTCAGGCCGGATTCCGTCAGCACAGCTTCCGGGTCCGCCACGAAACGGGCGCGCCATTCAGCACCAATCATGTTCCAAAAAAACCGGTTCAAGCGCAGGGCTTTGTGGCTGGTCTCAATGTCAAAAACATAAGTCCCCGGAATGTCGCTCATGCCCATCAGTTGAGGGTTCATGCGCCAGCCTCCGACTCAACACCTTCTTCGTACAGCACAACCGTCATCGCGGTGGTGGTGGCCAGATAGTAGTTCTGGTGGAGTTTCCGAATCGGGCCGCCCAATGCACCGCGCATGGCCAGCCACATGATTTGCTCAACGCTCTCCGCGCCGCCCAAACGCACAAAGTCGGTGTGGGTCATTTTGGTGAGTTGTTCCGGGTCGTGCTGCAGCAACTCCAAAAACTGCATGTCCCATTCTGTGTTGTTGAAACCGGTTCGCTCGCCGTGGATCTGGTGGGACAAGCCCCCGGTGCCGACGACAACCACCCGCAAATCTTCAGGGTACGACTCAATCGCGCGCCTCACCGCCTGCCCCAAACGGTAGCAACGGCGTGCGGTGGGCAGCGGGTACTGAAGCACATTGATGGCGATGGGCACCACCGTCCCCGGCCAGTCCGGTTGATGCGGCCACAGCAAAGGCAGCGGTGAGGCGACACCATGGTCAATCGGTTTGTCTTGAAATACCGTCAGGTCAAACTCGTCGTTGACCAGGCTCTGCGCGATGTGCGCTTGCAGCTTCACATCGCCGCGAATCGGCGGCAGATCACGCAGGCCAGCCCCTTCGTCAGCCACCTGAAATTGCTCACCGACGCCGAGTGCGAAGGTGGGGTACATGTCGAAGAAAAAAGTGGTTCCATGGTCGTTGTAGAAGAAGACCAAGACATCGGCCTTCTGCGCTTCCAGCCAAGCGGCGACTGGCTTGTAGCCGTCAAACAGCGGAGCCCAAGCGGGCTCGTTCTGCCGACCCTTGTCGTAGGCCACACCAATCGTAGGAACGTGTGAGGTGCCAATGCCACCTATGATTTTTGCCATTATTTGTCTTGCTATCGATGAGAATATTTACAAAGGCTGACGCAGTAACTCTTCAATGGCCGTCGTTGAATTTTCGGCATGTTCGGCAATTTGCGCAGACATCAATGCCAACGAGGCCAGCGGGTAGGTGCCGCTGATGACGCTTTTATAAGCGATCTCGGCACCCAGCGCGTCTTGGCCTAGTCCGTCCACTGCAGCATTAATGCATTCTTCAATGCTCGACAGGCCGGCGTCGGCGTACAGGTCTTCGCCCTCATACGTGACGCGGTAATCAAAGCTGCCTTTTTCAAACTGGTCAATGTGAAAGCGAACAATCATGATGTGATCCCGAAGTGTCGTAAAACGCCCTGCCCGGCCTTGCGGCCACTGGCAAAGCAGGCGGTCATCAGGTAGCCGCCGGTGGGCGCTTCCCAGTCGAGCATTTCACCGGCACAAAAAATGGCGCCGCTAGCTGGCTGAGGGGCTTTGATTTTCAGATCTGCGTCCACTGCATCAAAGGACACGCCGCCCGCACTGCTGATGGCTTCGTCGATCGGCCGTGTCCGGACCACCGTGATCGGCAGCGCCTTGATGGCGGCGGCCAATTTGGTGGGGTCTGACATGGCGTCTTTGTCCAGCAACTCATGAAGAATCCCGGCCTTGATACCTTCCAGACCCAGTCGACTTTTCAGATGACTCGACAGCGAACGCGAACCGCGCGGATGACGAACTTCCGTCAACACCTGCTGAGCCGACTTGTCGGGCAGCAGGTCGAGCGTGAAAGTGGCGCTGCCCGTGCGCTCAATATCGTCACGCAAAAAACTGGATGCGGCGTAAACCAAACTGCCCTCAACACCGGTCGCCGTGGCCACAAATTCACCGCGACGGCTGAACTGTCGGCCCAGCGAATCAGTGAGATCAATCGCCACCGACTTGAACGGCTGACCGGCAAAACGGCTGGCGAAATACGCTGACCAGCCAGAGCTTGAAGACTCAGTACCAACAGACCCAGCCAACCCAACGGGTCGTGCAGCCACATCAAAACCGCAATTCGACGGCCGCAACGGCAGCACCTCAATACCGCGCTGCGCCAACAACGGCACCCAAGCACCGTCAGAGCCCAGACGAGACCAACTGCCGCCACCAAGGGCCAATATCACGGCATCAACCTGCACCGATTGCTCACCCGATGGCGTTAAAAAACGGAGCGCGCCGTTGTCGGCCCAGCCGAGCCAGCGATGCCGCATGGAGAACTGAACGCCCGACGCCCGCAACCGATGCAACCAGCTGCGCAGCAAAGGCGCGGCCTTCATGTCTTTCGGAAAAACCCGACCCGAACTGCCGACAAAGGTGTCCACACCCAAGCCTTCGGCCCACTGGCGCACCTCAGCACCACCGAGGTTGGACAGCAAGGGCTCGAGCGAGGCGGCGCGGTCGCCGTAGCGAGGGTTGAAAGTGGCGGGCGGCTCAGAATGGGTGAGGTTCAAGCCACCTTTGCCGGCCAGCAAAAATTTCCGGCCGACCGATGGCATGGCGTCAAACACATGCACCGAGATCGCCGAACCGGCGTTCGACAAAATTTCAGCGGCCATCAGGCCCGCAGGACCGCCACCAATGACAGCCACGCGACGGCGAGCGGGTTCGGTTGACAAGGAAGGTGTGTTGCTCAAGAAAAAGTCCATCCGCGCCAAGCAGCCATCAGTGAGGAATCAGGCGGCCCTTGGAGCAAACCTGAATTATTACAGTTCCACTTCAAGCATCTTCCCCTGCGCCGTCAAAAAAGCAGCTTTGACGGCCTCCCCGGGGTAAACCGCTTGCACCGCAGCACAGTAAGTCAGCATTTGCGCGCGCAGCTCTGGCAGGTCTTGCGGCGCCGCATTTGACTTGTAGTCAAGCACCCACCAATGACCTGCGTGCCCCGGGTCTTTTCGCTGCACCAAGCGGTCCAAGCGCAGGCTTTGCCCCTTGTAAGCCAGCTCGACCTCGTTGCCCTGCCAGTTGACGACAGCTGGGTTCCACGCCCACGCGCCAGCGCCAGCCAACACCGCTTTGGCACCAGCCAAGGCCGCATGCGCTTGCGCCACATCCAACCGAAACTCACGCGTGATGGCCCGCACATGTTGCTCAGACATCGCTCCCCATTCGAGCAAGCGATGCATCGCCTGACCGGTTCGCGAGGCGGCTGAATCAGCCGCCGGTTTGGCGATAACCACGGGCAGCAAAGGCGCGGGCGGCAGCTCAGGAAAGTCGACCACTGAGGCGACCGCGAGCTCTGTCAGCACCGGCTTCAGGGCCGGTTGCGGCCACTCTGCGGCTAGCGCATGCAGCCTAAGCCACCAGCTGCCCGGGGCGTTGCGGTGCGGCTCGATCGACGACATCGCCAGCGTTGTCTTGGCCCGCGTCAAGGCGACATACAAAGCGTTGAGTTCTTCGCGATGACGCTCGTCTTTTTCGGCTTGCAAGGCATCGGCACAGCAAGCCGGCGGACGGCTTTCGCTGACCAGAAAAACGAAGCGATGTGGCACGGCAGATTCGCCCGGCCAGTCAACCAGCACGCCCATGCTGTCGGCGCTGCGCGGCGGCGTGTCGGTGTCCAGCAGCAGCACGGCGTCGGCCTCCAGCCCCTTGGCACCATGGATGGTCAAGAGCCGCACCGCCTCTTGGCTGACGGTTGCCGGCGCTTGAATGCCGCCAGCTTTGAGCGCCCGCACCAAGGCGTACGGCGTGGTGTAGCGACCGCCATCGACTTGCAAGGTCACCGACAGCAAGGCGCGCAAGTTGGCCAGCACGGCCACGCGCTGCGCGTCAGGTGCAGCAGCGGCAAAGCGCGCCAACACATCGCCGTCGTCGTAAATGGATTGCAGCGCATCATGCGGTGGCAGCGTGTCCAGCCAACTCTTCCAGCGCGCCAATTGCAGCGCAACACCGCTCAAGCTTTTGGCCTCGGTAGTTTGCAGTTCTGCCAACGGACTCGAGACATCGTCTTGCAGCAGCTGGTACCAAGGTTGGCTCAGTCGGCGCTGCGCCAAAGCCAGCTGGACCAGCGCTGTGTCATCAACGCCAAACAGCGGCGAGCGCAAAGCCCGCGCCAACGACAAATCGTGTTGCGGCGAGACCAACGCATCCAACAACGCCACGATGTCTTGCACTTCGCAGCAGTCAATCAAGGCGATTTTTTCGCCGATCTGCGCGGGAATATTGAGCGCGCGCAATTCGTTTTGCAAAGGCAACAAGCCCGCGCGTTTGCGCGACAGCACCATGATGTTGGCGGGCTTGAGGGTGGCTGTCGTGAGCTGCGAGGCAATCCACGCGGCGGCTTGACGCGCTTCCAGCGTGCGCAGCGTTTCTTCAGGAACTTCGCGGGGCTGCGTCAGGCTGTCGCGCCAATTGACAGGCCCTGCATCGGCAGATTTTTCAACTTTGACACGCATGATCGGCGGCAAGCGTCCAACCGCCCCCAACTGCGTGGAGTCCGTACTGTGCGCACGAAATCCTTCGTAGCCGTCGACTTCAACGGCTTGCGCCATGGCCGCGTTAACGGCGCTGATGACGCCTTGCGCATTGCGCCGGGTGTGGTCGCAACTCAGCAAGTCACCGCCCAAACCGTTCTGCACAAAGGCTTGCGCCGCCCGAAACACCTGCGGTTCGGCCCGCCGAAATCGATAAATACTTTGCTTCGGGTCACCGACGATGAAAACGCTGGGCGCTTGCCCGGCACCGGCGTAGCTGCCCAGCCAAGCCAACAGCGCCTGCCACTGCAAGGGATTGGTGTCTTGAAATTCATCGATCAACAGATGGCGCACGCGGGCATCGAGTTTTTCTTGCACCCAGCCCGACAACACCGGGTCACCCAGCATGACCAGCGCGGCGCGCTCAACGTCGTTCATGTCAACCCAACCGCGCTCACGCTTGAGCTCTGCGAACTCGGCCATCAGCAAGCGCGTCAAGCGCGCCATGCGCTGCTGGTAGGCCCAAGCCTCGTGCTGATGGCGGGCTGCAGCCACGGCCAACAAGAGTTCTTGGGCTTCCCGCACCGTGCTGATGCCGACTATTTTTTCGCCAAACTTGCGGGCTTTGCCGTCGGCCGTCAGCAAGGCCAAGTACACAGCGCCGCGGTCACCAGCAGTCAAGGCGCGCTCCAGCTCAACGCCTTTGGCCGAAAAAGTCACTGCTGACGCACGCCCCAAAGCGATGGCTGCATCAACCAGCAGTTGGTGTGCCGGCCCGGCGCTAAAAGCATCTTCCGGTTCCGCTAGAGCAGCGAAATCCGGGAATTGCTCGCCGAAAGTTTTCACTGATTCATTGGTCACGCCGGCCGCATCGGCCAGTGCGAACTCGACCCGTTTGTCGAGCGCCGCTTGCAGGGCTTTGTCGGTTTGCGAGCGGCCATAGGCAAAGACGACAGCTTCGAAGTCTGACTTTAACGCCGGGTTGTTAACCAGGGCTTGGTAAAAGCGCCGCCAGACCAGTGCGCGGGCTTGGCTGTCGTCTTCCAGCAAGTCGTAGTTGACCGGCAAGCCCAGGCTTTGCAAGACCGCCACCGGGGCGCTGCGCAACAAGGCCGCGAACCAGCCGTGAAAGGTACGGATTTGCACCGACCGGCCGGTGGCCAACATGCTCACATACAAGCCCTGAAGCTGGGTTGCCAAGCGCGACGCCGTGGCCTCGTCGTGCAAGCCCGGAACACCGCGGATCTGCAATTCGTGCAGCAACTTGGCCAGGTCTGCATGCGCAAATTCAGCAAGCCATTCGTAGAGCCGTTCGCGCATTTCGCCTGCCGCACGTTTGGTGAAGGTGATGGCCAGAATTTCCTGCGGCTGCAGACGACCCTCAGCGCCGGCTTTCTCCACACCTTCGAGCAAGGCGCGCACCATGCGCGAAACCAGCATCCAGGTCTTGCCGGCACCGGCGCAAGCCTCGACCGCCACGCTGCGGCGCGGGTCGCAAGCAATCGCGTAAAAAGCGTCGGCCGAAACCAGCTCGCCGTTGCGTTCGTAAGCGGCTGGCTGTGTCATGCTGCCACCCGAAAGTCACGTCGGCACAGGCCGCGGGCATCGCAATACTCGCAGGCCTTGCCTTCGCCGATGGCTGGCAATCGCGCACCCTCGGCGATGCGGCTCATGTCACTCAAAATACTGCCAATCAACTCGTCTCGCAGGTCCACGATGGCCTCTTGGTCATAACTTTTGGTCGGCTCTTTTTCGCCCAGATTCACATAGGCCGCGCTCAAAGGATCGTCACTCAGCAGCGCCGCATAAAACGGCAACTGCGTGTCTTCCTGCGGTTCGTTGATGCGATTAGCGGTGGTGCTGCGCGACTCGGTTTTGTAGTCCATCACCATCGGCTGACCATCCGGCAAGCGGTCAATCCGGTCGATCTTGCCAATCAGGGTGAGCGGGCCGATCGGCATTTCTTTCCATTGCTCGGCCTCGGCAAATTGCGCACCTGAGGCTTCATGGCCCGTCAGCCACAGCAGGTAGCCGTCACGAACCCGTGGCCACGCAGCGGCAAAGGGCAAGAACTCGCTATCAGACAGCGCCATCTCCCGCGTGGCACGTTCAGCGGCCTGGTTCATCATCAGCACTCGCTCAGGCACATCGGTGGTCGGAGCTTGCTTGAGCGCGATATGAAAGTGGCTGAGCAGCGCATGCAGCCAATTGCCAAAATCGCGCTTGCCCAACTCCCCTTCCAGCTCCTCAACGGCTTGCAGTTTGAGCTGGCGCATCGCAAAAAACCGGTAAGGGCAGCGGCGCAAATCTTCATAAGCGCTGGCCGACAGACGCGTCACCGGCAGGGCCTGACCCATGGGCGCTGGCATGGGGGTGGGTTGCAGGGTCAGCGCGCGTTGCACCCGCGCATCTGCCGCCATGTCGGCCCCGGGCGCGAGCAGCAAGGCCTGCACAAAGCCACTCGGCATGAGGCGCTCGCCGCCTTCGCTGTTGCGCCACAGCACGTCGACCGGATGGAACTGCAAAGCATAAAGCCACGCCGTGCGAGCCGCTACAGCCAAGGTGGCGCGTGACGGCAAACCCAGCAACTCACGTTGCGCCGGCGTCCACTGACCGGGCGGCTCGGGCGAGACCGGCAAACGGACTTCATCGGCGCCCGGAAAAACCACCGCCTGCATCGGCCGGCCGAGCAATTGGCTCAACGGCAAGATCACCACTTGGGCTTCGGGCGGATGTTCGGGCGTGAAGCTGGCCGACTCCAACACCTGGTTGACCCAGGCGGTGAAGTCGCGCAGGCTCATGCGCGCACCGAAGGTTTCAAATTCATTTTCCATTCCTTCGCGCAACCGCAGCGCGTCCATCACGGCCTGCCCCGCGGTGTCGCTGAGCAAGCCTTCCCATTGCCTGGACGCCTGCAGCGCAGCACGAAGTGAGCGCAGCCAAGCCATCAGTGCTTTGCCACCTTGCAGCGGCGCCAGCAACGGAGCAGCCAATGCGGCCAACGCGGCGCTAGCGGTCAGTGCGGCCGTTTCAGCGTGGCTGACCGAACGCCATTCGCGCACACCGGTTTTTCGCAATTCGATTTCGGCTGCTGTGACAGCTGCGGCGTTAAAGACAGGCGCATTTTTCAGCCAGTCCAGCATGGCG
>CANCCE010000029.1 GCA_947374505.1 Comamonadaceae bacterium
CAAGCTCAACATGCCTCGAGACGGGCAACCCGACTTTTCGAATCGTTACCTTCGTGACTCTTTCTTGAGCTTTTGTGTGATCAAAACGTCACATTCAAAGCTTAGGATGAGTCAAGTTGTTGTTCGCACATCGACATTTCGTTTAGGACATTCATCATGGCCAGTTCACAGTACCGCATTGAAAGTAGCAGTCCTCTGCGCGGCAGTCTGCTGCCGCAAAACAGTTCCCGGCAGATTTACAACGACCGCGGTTTAGCCGTTGCAGTCGCGGTCAAAAGCTTGACCGATCCAACCCGCCAGCACATCCGTGTGGTTCATGTGGACACCGGTGAGGTGGTGTTTGAAACTGACCCGATCGGGCACGACCACCCGGCCTGAGTTGGCCGGCTGGTCTCGTGCTGCGAGAATCGCAGCATGACTTTGTACTTTCCATGCTGACGCGGCGCGCACTCGTGGCTGCCAGCGCAGCCGGCATGGCTTCGGCCAGTGTGCCCCTTGCTGCCTGGTCTTTACCAGCGCGCACGCTAAGCTTTCCACGCGACCACGGCGCTCATCCGGAGCTACGCACAGAGTGGTGGTACATCACTGGCCATGCCAGCACACTGACCTCAGACCACCGTGAGTTCGGTTTTCAGCTGACCTTTTTTCGAACCCGTGTCGATGCAACCCAAGCCATGCAGTCGAAGTTTGCAGCGCAGCAACTCATCTTTGCGCATGCCGCGGTGACCGATATACAGGGCCAAAAACTTTGGCACGACCAACGCATTGCCCGAGCCGGTTTTGGTGTGGCGGTCGCCAGCACGCAAGACACCCAACTCAAGCTCAATGACTGGACTTTGCAGCGCGATACGGCTGAGCCCAGCCGCTACAACGCCAGCTTGCCGGCCACCGATTTCGCGCTACAACTGCAAATGAATGAAACACAGCCGCTGATGTTGCAGGGTCAAAACGGCCTGTCGCGCAAAGGCCCCGAGGTGCGCCAAGCCAGTTACTACTACAGCCACCCGCAGCTGAACACCCGCGGCAAAATCACCTTGCGAGGACAGGCTTTCGACGTGGCGGGCAAAGCTTGGTTAGACCACGAGTGGAGCGAAGAACTGCTGCATCCCGATGCCCAAGGCTGGGACTGGATCGGCATGAACCTGGACGATGGCAGCGCGCTCACGGCTTTTCAGTTACGCACGGCCAGCGGGGGCGCGATCTGGGACGGCGGTTCTTTTCGTTCGGCCAAGGGGGCGCTAACGATCTTCAAACGCGGCGACGTGACTTTCAAACCGGTCAGGCGTTGGACCAGCCCGCTGACGCAGGCGAGCTATCCGGTTGAGTGGCAGGTGCTCACGCCGACAGAGAGCTACACGGTCAAAGCAGTCATTGACAAGCAGGAACTCGACAGCCGCGCATCGACCGGTGCAGTCTATTGGGAAGGTCTGAGCGAGCTGATCAACAGCCAAGGCCATCGCGTGGGCCGGGGCTACCTGGAAATGACAGGCTACGCCGCCGCGTTACGCCTCTGAGGTAAAACCCTTCAACCCTGTTGCCTGGGTTAAAACCGCCAGGGCATGAAGCGCATCATGGCCGCGCCAGGCGACGATTTGATCCGGCCGAATCAGCGCCAAAGGTGCTTCGTAAAGAGCACGAATCTCAGGCGCGGTATGCCGCACAATTTTCAAATCCATTTTGAGCATGATCGACGCGTCAATGAAGGCTTGCACCTCGGGCGTAGAGACATCCGTGCCTAAATGCAACAACGTCCATTCAACATGGAACGTGTCGAACAAAGAACGGCCATCGGCCAACCACGCATGCGGTGGTCGTCCGCCCGGGCAGGCAGTGGGTGTGTAGCTGTTGGCCGCATCGGGCGGCACCAGCGTGCCGTCGTGCACGATCAAGGGTGAGGTGTCATAACGCCCACCGAAGGTAACGCCGGGAATATTGAACTCCAGCCGGACATGCCGATCAAGGTAATCGCCAACCCTGTGGCGTTCAGCCGCGCCCACCTCGGAGTCTTCGTCCAACTGCGGCGGTGCCACCAACAGCCCAACTGAATCAGCAAACTGACGCGCATAGGCTGTGTTGCGTTCGGCCAGCGGTTTCCGTTCTTGCTCGTAGCTGGCCAGCAGCGCAGGCGGCGCTTGACCACGCATCACGCTGGCGAGTTTCCAGCCCAGATTCACCGCATCTTCAACCGCCGTGTTGTAGCCTAAGCCGCCGGTTGGCGTGAAAAGATGCGCGGCATCGCCAGCGATGAAAACGTGGCCTTGCTGAAAGCGTTGCGCCACCAAGGCATGGCCGGCCAGCCACGTACCGACTGACAAAACCTCGATGGGAATCTCACAACCCATGACTTCGGCGAAGATACGGCGGGCATCGTCTGCCGTCCAAGACTCAGCGTCTTCGCCGTCTTGCACCGCCGCATGAAAGGCAAATTCACCACAGCCATCCACCGTCGCAATAAAACCGCGGCGCTGCGCGTTGACCGCCACATACATCCAGGCGCGGTCATGTGGCAAAGCGTCGTAAAAAGCTGGTGCGCGTATGTAGGCGGCAAACATCGTGCCGCCCATGAAGTGCCGCTTGACACCGCTGGAGCCACCCCAGCCAATACCGAGCGCTTGGCGCACACGGCTGCGTGGGCCATCAGCGCCGACCAAATAACGCGCCTGCACCCGCCGTGACTCGCCACTTGCGACACAGCGGATGGTGGCTTGAACAGGGTACTCACCGTCTGATTGATCTTCAAAACCATCCAGTGACCAGCCGTAACGGATATCGCAGTCAGACCATTTCCCGGCATGCCGGCGCAGCACCACCTCCACATACTTTTGCGACACGCGGTGCGGTAATTCAGCTGCACTCCACGAACCCGACAAACCCTTGACGGACGCCACAGCTTGAGCCGCCGTGGGTAAACGCAGACGCGCCAGTTCATGCGCCGTGAAGCGCGTGAAGTAGGCGATGTCACTTGGATGGTCTGGCGGCAGACCTTCAGCGCGTATTTCATGTGCAAAACCCAACCGCCTGAAATGCTCCATGGTGCGGGCTTGGGTGGCGTTGGCCTGCGGGTTGAAAGCCGTGCCGGGTTTTGGGTCCACCAACAGACAACGGATGCCACGCTGACCGAGCTCGTTGGCCAGCATCAGTCCGCACGGGCCACCGCCGGCGATCAATACATCAACGGTCAACGGCGCATGGGACATGTCGGCATCAAAGGGCATATTGAAATTCCGGGCTTGAAAGAAAACCCTACCTTAACCAAAACAGCGCCATCGATAAAGCGATGCGGCGAAATTGAGTTTTTCTCACAGTGGACTATTCAATGCGCACCGCTGGCCGCGTCAGCACTTCCAGCACTGGCCTGTGAACTGCGGTCACGTCGCGTCAAAAAGACCAGTGGGATCAAGGCCAGAAAAATCAGCGCGGACGCGTAGAACACATCTGACGCCGCCAGCATATAGGCTTGTTGATCGACCAGACGGTTGATCGTCCCAAGTGCTTGTTCTGGCGTCAGGCCAGCGCTGGCCAAGCCTGAGAGCGCGTTGGTGGCGGCGGTACTGACAGGATTAACGGCATCGCTGAGCTGCGCATGGTGGAGCGAGGCGCGGTGTTGCCAGACGGTGGTCGCGATCGAGGTGCCAAAGGAGCCGGCAAGGATGCGCACAAAGTTCGACAGACCCGAGGCCGCAGGAATCTTGTCAGGTGAAATACCCGACAAGGTGATGGTTACCAAGGGAATGAAGAAACAAGCCATGGCAATGCCTTGAATCACGGTGGGGACCAGGATGGTGCTGATGTCAGCTTGGGTATTGAAGTTCGAGCGCATCCACAACACCACTGCAAAGACCACAAAAGACCCGACCGCGAGACGACGTGGGTCGAGCTTTTGGATATTTTTACCAATGATCGGCGACAGCACCAAGGCCAGCAGTCCAACCGGCGCCAACACAATGCCAGCCTGCGTGGCGGTGTAACCCATGTATTGCTGAAGCCACAGCGGCAACAGCACGACATTGCCAAAAAAGAGGCCATAACCCACCGACAACGCAAGCGAGCCAGCCCAAAAATTACGACTCTTGAACAGCGTCAGATCGACCACCGGATGCTCCTCGGTCAACTCCCAGATGACGAAGGTGATCAAACCGACCAGCGCCACCAACCCCAGCACCAACACCTCGGTCGAATGGAACCAATCCAGTTCCTGACCTTTGTCCAGCATGATTTGCAGTGCGCCGACCCAGAGCACCAACAGGGCCAAGCCAATGGTGTCAATCGGTAGTTTGCGTATCGTACTTTCGCGCTTGCGAAAGATCCGCCAAGTGATGAAGGCCGAGCCAAAGCCGACCGGAATGTTGATATAGAAAATCCAAGGCCAAGCAACGTTGTCGGTGATCCAGCCGCCCAGTAGCGGCCCGAGCACCGGTGCGATCAATGTGGTCATGGACCACATGGCCATCGCCAAGCCAGCCAGTGCGCGCGGATAACTCGACAGTAGCAATGACTGCGACAGCGGAATCAAGGGACCAGCCACCAAGCCCTGCAGCACGCGAAAAATAATCAAGGTGGTCATGTTGGGCGCGAGGCCACACAGCCATGAAGCGATCACAAACAAAATCACGCTGGCGGTGAACAGCCGGACCTGTCCAAAGCGCTGTGACAGCCAACCCGTCAAGGGCACGGCAATCGCATTGGCCACACCAAAACTGGTGATCACCCACGTGCCTTGGTTTGGGCTGACGCCGAGGTCGCCGGCAATCGCAGGCAAGGAGACGTTGGCAATCGACGAGTCCAACACATTCATGAAGGTGGCGGCGGACAGTGCCAAAGTGCCCCACAGCCGGGCCGAACCCGTCAATGGTGCGTGGATGACCGCCGCTGCAGGTGACGCTGGTGGACTGTTCGCGATGTCAGCGCTGGGTGTTTGAGCCATGAATGGATGCGGTCCTGTCAGTGCGCTGAACGAGCAGGTGTTGACTTACCGGTATTTGCGGCGATCACGCGGTGGACGTCGGCATTGGCCGCCTCGGCAGCACGGTCAGTCAAAGTGCTGGCCAGCGGTGCTGCGACGGGCACGTCGGCCAGCACTTTGCCACTTTGGTTTGTCACATCAACGTCGACGTCCATCGACAAGCCAACACGCAAAGGTTTGTCGGCGAGCTGCTGTGCATCCAGCGCGATGCGCACGGGAACGCGCTGCACCACCTTGATCCAGTTGCCTGTGGCGTTTTGCGCGGGCAGCAACGAAAAGGCGGCACCGGTGCCGATACCAACGCCGCTCACAGTCCCCTTGTATTCGACTTTTTTGCCGTACAGGTCAGCCACCACACGGGCCGGCTGGCCGATACGGATATGCCGCAACTGCACTTCTTTGAAGTTTGCATCAACCCACACATTGCTGAGCGGAATCACGGCCATCAGCGCTGTACCGGCAGCCACGCGCTGACCCAACTGGACCGAGCGCTTGGCAATATAGCCGTCGACCGGTGCCAGCAAGGCCGTGCGCTGCGTTGCCAGATGCGCTTCGCGCACCTTGGCTGCGGCCTGTTGCACGCTCGGGTGAAGTTCAAGGTTGGTGCCATCTGTCAGCGCCTGATTGCTGTTGAGTTGCTCACGCGCCGCATTGACACCCGCCTCTGCGGCAGCCAAGGTGCTGCGCGCGGTGGTCAATTGCGATTGCGCATGATTGATTTCTTCTTTGGACACCGCACCATTGCCGCTGAGCGACTGGCGACGGGCCAGGTCGTCGGTGGCGCGTGCCACATCGCCCTGCGCCCGCAGCACTTCAGCGTCGCGCAGGCGAACCTGCGCGGCGAGTGCGCCGTTGTTGGCGTAGAGCGTGCGCACTTGACGCACCGCTAGAGCCAGCGCAGCCTCGGCCTGATCAAGAGCAACGCGGGCATCGGCTGGATCCAGCCGCACCAAAGTCTGGCCGGCTTTCACGAAGTCAGTGTCATCAGCAAGAATAGCCATCACCGTGCCACCCATTTGTGGCGTGATCTGAATCACATGGCCTTGCACGTAGGCGTTGTCAGTGGCTTCGTAATGGCTGGCAACGACGTAGTCGTAAACGCTCCAAGCCACCACACTGAGCACAACCACGCTGGCCAGCACAGTGAGGGCTTTTTTGCGCTGCGCGCTTTTGGTGTTCAAGGTCGACGGCTGCGCGGCGGTAGAAGATTGGGGTGCGGTCATGAGAGAGCTTTCAGGAAATACGGGCAAAGTTGTGCACGGCGCAGGTGGCGTCAGATGCAGTTAGGTAGAAATATGAAAAAAGCCTGTCGCTTGTTTAGCGGGCCGCTACAAAGCGGCTGGCTTCGCCGCCACCAAGGGCATGCATCAGCATCACCCGTGTCTCAAGTGCGCGTGCCGCGAGGTCGACACCAACACGGCGCTGTGTCAAAACACCGGTTTCAGCGCTCAAGACGGTCAGGTAATTCGCCAAGCCGGCTTCGTAGCGTTGCAAGGCTATCTGGTGAGCCGCTTCGGCGGCAGCTTGCGCGGCGCGTTGTTCGTTTTGCTGGCGCAACACGGCTTGCGTTGAAGTGACTTGGTCGGCGACATCACGAGCAGCGTCGACAACGGCTGCGTGATAACTTTCAACCGCAGCGTCCAGCTCCGCCGTTTTGCCACGCAGATTGGCACGCAAACGGCCAGCATCAAAAATCGGCAACCGCAGCGCTGGGCCAACACCCCACTGCTGACTGCCGCCATTGAACAACCCCGGCAAACCAATGCTCGAAAAGCCGGCAAAACCGACCAAATTGATGTTGGGATAAAACTGGGATTTGGCGTTACGCACATCATTGCCGGCGGCTTCAACACGCCAGCGTGCAGCGACGATATCAGGACGGCTGCCGAGCACGTCGGCCGGAATCGTGCCGCTGAGAGCGACCTGCCGGATCGCGCTCAAGCCAGTTGGGACTGCAGCCAAAGCGCTGCTATCGCTGTCGCCCAGCAAAGCCGCCAGCGCATGGCGCGTCAACGCGGTTTGCTCCGCCAGGGCTTCAAGTTGCAGCCGCGCTTCGGGCAGGCCGGCTTCACTCAGACGAAGTTCCAGCCTGGTGTCCAGCCCCGCTTCAACGCGGCCGTGCACCAGCTGCAGGGTCTGTTGGCGCTGGGCCAAGGTGCGCTCGGCCACTGCTGTCTGTGCAGCCAGCCGGACCCACTGAAAATAAGTCCGCGCCACTTGGGTTGCAAGCAACACGTGCGCGGCCTGAGCGTCGGCCTCAGCCGCCTTCGCTGAGCCCAAAGCGGCGTCAAGCGCAGCCCGGTACTTGCCAAAAAAATCCAACTCCCAACTCGTGGTCAACTGGGCCGTGCCAGTGTCCAGCACAGTGCCACCAAATGGCGGTGGCACCATGCCGTTGGCGGTGAAGCGCTGATGGGTCAGGTCTACTTGCGCACCGAGTTGCGGCAGCGTAGCGCCCTTGGCGACTTCCATCACAGCCTGCGCACGAGCGAGCCGGGCCTGAGCGAGTTTGAGGCTGGGACTGTTGGCCAAGGCACGCGCTTCTAACTGATTAAGTTGTTCATCACCGAAGTCGCGCCACCAGTCGGCGCGCACTTGCAATGCCGCGGCATTGTCTTGCGCTGATGACAACACCGGCTGTTTCAGCTGGGACTGTTGTTGAATACCCGAGAAGTCGGCGCAACCGGCCAAGCCAGCAGCCAATAAGGCGAGCACCAAAAGGCGGGAAGAAAAGCGCGGGGAAGTGACTGCGTTGGCGTTCATGGTTTGGCTTGTTATTTTTTGTCGACCGCAGCTTGCAGCGTTTTTCCGTTGTCCAGAATGCGGCTCAAATAGCCCTTCAGGGCCGTCCACTCGTCATGCGAAAAACCTGCCAGATACGCGTTTTGAACATCGCTCAGAATGGCTGGAATTTCTTGGGCAGCAGCTCGACCCGCATCCGTCAGCTCGAGGTTGACGACGCGCCTGTCGTCTGAAGATCGCTGGCGGCGGCAAAGATTTTTGGCCTCCAAACGATCCAACAGACGGGTCATGGAACCGGCATCGTGATCGCACTCACGCGCCAGTTCGGCGACAGTTGAAGCAACACCCAAGTGCAGCTTGTACAAAGGCAGCCACTGCGCGTTGGTCAGCCCGGTGGGTTCAAGTTCGTGCTCAATGCTCTGCGCCATCAGCGCCAGGCCGCGACGCATCATGTGGCCAACGCTGTCGCCGGGCGTGTAAGTCTTGGCAGCGTAAAACTTGGTCACACCCATGCGTGCGGGCTTGATTGGAGGTATTTTTCCAGAAATAGGCGTAAGTGACATGCGCAGGATTTTAATTGCTCAAGCAATTAATGTCAATAACAATGTTTGCCTTGCCAATTTAATCGCTAAACTCAGCACATGCCTACATCATCTGTCAATTCCGCCCCCATGGCCCCCGCCCAACCCACCCAAGGCGCACCCAAATCACTCTCTGGGCTGTTGCCTTTTTTGCAGCCTTACCGCGGTCGCATTTTTTTGGCGCTGCTGTTTCTCAGCCTGGCGGCGGGTGCCACCTTGTTGTTCCCGCTGGCACTGCGCAGCCTCATCGATGGTGGCATGGCACAAACGGACAAGGGCGAACAGCTGATGGCGGTGCGAACGCACTTTTTTGAGTTGTTTGCCGTGGCGACGGCCCTGGGTCTGTTTTCAGCTGGCCGCTTTTATCTGGTGAGCTGGCTCGGCGAACGGGTCACGGCTGATTTGCGGAATGCGGTGTATGCACATGTGCTCAAGCAAAGCCCCGAGTTTTTTGAAACCACGCAAACCGGAGAAGTGCTGTCGCGCCTGACGACCGACACGACGCTGGTACAAGCGGTGGTTGGCTCGTCCTTGAGCATGGGCCTGCGCAATGTGGTGATGGGTCTGGGTGCACTGGCCATGTTGATCTACACCAACCCTGTGGTGATGATTCAGGTCTTTGGCGTGCTGGTGTTGATTGTGTTGCCGAGCGTCTGGTTTGGCCGGCGCGTGCGAAAGTTGTCGCGTGCCAGTCAAGACCGTGTGGCTGACTCCAGCGCCATCGCCGCCGAAGTGCTGAACGCGATTCCTGTGGTGCAAAGCTACACCGCTGAGGCACGCGAGTCAGCCCGCTTTGACAAGTCGACCGGCGATGCCTTTCAGGTGGCTGTCCGGCGCAGCGCAGCGCGTTCAGTGCTGGTGGCCTTCATCATCATTGCGACCTCGGCTGCGTTGTTGTGGGGCCTGTACCAAGGCACGCAAGCGGTGGTGCGTGGCGACATCACAGCCGGCGACTTGGGTCAGACCGTGCTTTACGTGATTATTCTGGCCAGCGCGTTCGCCGTGCTTGGCGAGGTCTATGGCGATTTGCTGCGCGCCGCTGGCGCCACCGAACGATTGATGGAATTGCTGAACAGCCGCTCACCCATTTCGTCCCCTCTCAAACCGGTCAAAGTACCCGCACCCCAAGCCGGCAGTGCCGTGTCTTTTGAGGCGGTGACGTTTCATTACCCGTCACGCCCGGCGCTGGCGGCACTCAGTGATTTCACACTCAGCGTCGCACCGGGCGAAACCGTCGCCATCGTCGGCCCCAGCGGCGCGGGCAAGAGCACCGTGTTTCAGCTGTTGCTGCGCTTTTACGATCCGCTGTCGGGCCAGATCACACTGGACGGCGCAGCCATCCCAAAAATGCACTTGCACGCACTGCGCGAGCGCATCGGCATCGTGCCGCAAGACGCCGTGATTTTCTCCAGCAGCGCGTTTGAAAACATTCGTTATGGCAAGCCCACGGCCACTGATGACGAGGTCAAGGCTGCGGCTGAGGCAGCGTTTGCGCACGAATTCATCATGGCTTTGCCTGAAGGCTACAACACCTTTTTAGGCGAGCGCGGTGTGCGCTTGTCTGGTGGTCAACGCCAACGCATCGCCATTGCCCGGGCGATGCTGAAAAACCCGCCGCTGTTGCTGCTCGACGAGGCCACGAGCGCGCTCGACGCTGAAAGCGAACGCTCGGTGCAGGCCGCACTGGAATCGGCCATGCGCGGACGGACGACCTTGGTGATTGCGCACCGACTGGCGACGGTGCAGCAAGCTGACCGCATTCTCGTGCTTGACCACGGCCGGTTGGTGGAGCAAGGCAGCCATGCGGAACTGGTGAAGCTAGGTGGAATTTACGCGCGATTGGCGGAGCTGCAGTTCACGAGTTAGCTGGAAATCGGCCAGGGGCTGGCCTCCTACAACGGAAAAGAGTGCGTGTTGTAGGATCCGAGCCCTCCCGGCGATGCTTGCCGGGGCACGGCGCTACGCTTATTGCAGCGTCTCTTTGAGCGACGCTGGCATCGGCAAGGGCATCACGGAGATGCCTTCTTCGAGCAGGGCCACGGCTTCTGCGCGCGAGGTTTGGCCGCGAATACTGCGCTCATCGGTTTCGCCGTAATGCATCTGGCGCGCGACTTCTGCAAAATGACTGCCAACGTCTTCGGTGTTGGCTATCACTTGACGGACCATCTTCAGCCAATCGCCTTGCATGTCTTGCAGGGTCTGCAGGTCTTGTGGGGACACGTCAGTCGGGGCCGCTTGCACCGGAACAAGCTCTGTTGAGCTTGACGCAGATGACGGGGACGGCGTTTTGAGCGGCGGTGTCGCGCCCAGATTTAAGCGAGGCGCGCTGAGTTGCTTGCTGATGTTGACGTCCGCACACATCGGGCATGCCACCAAGCCGCGCTCCAGCTGGCTTTGGAAATCGTCTTCGGATGCGAACCAGCCTTCAAACACATGCTGGTGAGCACACTTCAGATCAAGAACTTTCATGGTGTGATTGTGAGCCGAAATTCAAACCGTGACCCAGTCCAGCGGCCATGCCCCTGAACGCACGTTTTGCAGCCACAGCGCACCCGTCAGGGTCTTGGCATCGGTGACGCGGCCGTCACGGCACCACTGCAACAGCTCGTCGGCCGTGGCGCTGAACACATCCAGAAACTCGCCGTGGTCAAGCTGTCGCTGGCCGGCGGTCAAGTCGCGGGCAAACCAGATGTCGATGAATTCGGTGGAGTAAGAAATCACCGGGTGCAAAACCCCGGCGCGGGCCCATTGTTTGGCCGTGTAGCCGGTTTCTTCCAGCAGCTCACGGCGTGCACAAGCCAGGGAGGCTTCGCCGGCATCGAGCTTGCCCGCCGGAAACTCGATCATCACGGACTGCACCGGGTATCTGAACTGACGCTCTAGCACCCAGCGGCCGTCAGGCAATTCAGCGACCACCATCACGGCACCAGGATGAATCACATATTCGCGGGTCGCCTCGGAACCGTCGGGGAGGCGAACGGTGTCGCGAAAGGCATGCAAAAAATGACCGCGAAGGAGTTCTTCACTGCGGACGCGGGTTTCTATGAGGTGCGCGTCATCGGCCGGCAAATTCATCGCAGTTTGAAAAGGTAACGGTAGACAAAGCCCGGGAAGGCGAAGGTGACAAAGAGCGTGCCGGTGATGGCATAGAACTCCCAGCCCTGAGGGGCGATTTGTCCACCGCGGTGCTCCAAGCCCAACGCCACAGCGCCAGCGATGAAATACCAGAGCACCAGCTCCAACAGTCTCAAGGCCAGTGACTTAGGCTCTTTCAAGCCATAAAACGCCATGAATCGATGACTCATGAAAGGCAGATTGGCGGCCAGCAATGCAAATACCACCACCAGCCAGACAGGAACGGTTTGATCCATTCGCGTCAGTTCACCAGTGTCTTGACCAGCGATGCAATGGCGTCACTGCACAAGGTCATCAGGCCGCCGGGTGCAATACCCAGCGCGAGCAACAGCCCGCCATTGAGAGTCAGCACGATCCGGGCATCGGTTCCAGCGACGATGGCGGTTGGCATGCCAGCTTGCGGCGCATCAAAATACATGACTTTGATCACGCGCAAGTAGTAGAAAGCGGCAAGCAAAGAAGCCAGTACGGCAAACACTGTCAGCACCAGATAGCTGGTTTTTTGCGCAGACATCAGCGACTGCAGCACGGCCAGCTTGGCGTAAAAACCAACCAGCGGCGGTATGCCGGCCAGCGACAACATGCTGAGTGCCATCACGCCGGCATACAGCGGGCTGCGCTGGTTCAAGCCGGCGAGGTCAGAAATTTCCTCAGCTTCGTGGCCTTGCCTGGCCAGCAGCAAAATGATGCCGAAGGCTGCCAGCGTGGTCAGCACGTAAGTGATGACATAAAACATCGCGGCGCCGTAGGCTGATTCGGCATTGAACTGATGCCCGTTGACGACGCCCGCCAGCATGGCCAGCAAGACAAAACCCATTTGAGCGATCGTCGAGAAAGCCAGCATGCGCTTGAGGTTGGTCTGTGCAATAGCGGCAAAGTTACCGACCAGCAAAGAAGCCACGGCCAGCACCACCAACATTTGCTGCCAGTCAATGGCCAGCGGCAACATGCCCTGCACCAGCAAACGCATGCAAATGGCGAAAGCGGCCAACTGTGGCGCAGCACCAATCAGCAGCGTCACCGCGGTGGGTGCCCCCTGGTAAACGTCAGGCAACCACATGTGAAAAGGCACAGCGCCGAGTTTGAACGCCAGGCCGGCAACGATGAAGACGAGGCCGAACACCAGCACCTGATGCTTGACCTGACGGCTGGCGATCGCTTGAAACACCTCATTCAAATTCAGCGAACCCGTTGCGCCGTAAATCATCGACAAGCCGTAGAGCAAGAAGCCAGACGCCAGCGCCCCCAACACAAAATACTTCATAGCGGCTTCTGTGGCGGTAGCGTTGTCACGCCGCAAGGCCACCAGCGCATAACTGGACAGCGTCATGAGCTCGAGGCCCATGTAAATCACCAGGAAGTTGTGACCAGAGATCATCACAAAAATACCGAGCAATGAAAACAGACTCAGCGTGAAAAATTCACCGCCGCGCAACATGTCACGGTCAGCCGCATAAGGCCGGCCATAGACCATCGAGACCATCAGCGCAACAGAGGCAAAGCACTTGAGCCAGTTGCCCATCGGGTCGCTCACGACCATCTTGCCGAAGCCGTAGACCGTTTCGCCCTGCATGGCGTAAAAGGCTTGCAAAGCAGCCACCACAGCCAAGGTCAGCAGCGTCAAGATGTAGGTCGTGCCGCGCAATGGCGTCTTCACGCCGAGGTCGACCAGCGCAATCACGCAAGCCATGACCAGCAAGATGATTTCGGGGTAAACGGTGATCCAGCTTAAGGTGTCAATCATCTGAATTCTTTTGAATGTTGTTCTCGGGACCGGGGGCTCAGTTCAGTTTGGTGGATGCGACATGCTTGAGCAAGTCAAGCACTGACGCATCCATCACATCGGTAAACGGTTTCGGATAAATGCCCATGTACAGCACGGCAATCGTCAATATCGACAGCATCAGAATGTCGCGGCCGTTGATATCTTTGAGATTCTTCACGTTGTCATTCGTCACCGGGCCAAGGTAGACGCGTTTGAACATCCAGAGCGTGTAAGCCGCGCCAAATATCAACGCGGAAGCGGCACCCATGCCGACCCAGAAGTTGTACTGAATCGCGCCAATGATCACCATCCACTCACCGACAAAACCAGCCGTTCCGGGCAAACCGCAGTTGGCCATGGCAAACAGCAGCGCAAAGGCAGCGAACTTTGGCATCGTGTTGATGACACCGCCGTAACTCGAAATTTCACGCGAATGGACGCGGTCATACAAGACACCAATGCTCAGGAACATGGCTGCCGAAACAAAGCCGTGCGCAACCATCTGCACAATGCCACCGGACAGACCCAGCGGATTAAAGATGAAGAAGCCCAGCGTCACAAAGCCCATGTGGGCAATGGATGAATAAGCCACCAGCTTTTTCATGTCTGTTTGGACCATCGCCACCAGGCCGACGTAAATCACAGCAATCAAGGACAGCGTGATCATGAGCCACGCCCATTCGTGGGCTGCATCCGGTGCAATCGGCAAAGAGAAGCGCAGAAAACCATACGCACCCAGCTTGAGCATGATGGCGGCCAGCACGGCCGAACCGCCGGTGGGCGCTTCAACGTGAACGTCTGGCAACCAGGTGTGCACAGGCCACATCGGCACCTTCACCGCAAAAGCAATCAGGAAGGCAAAAAACAGCCAGGTCTGGACATTCGCCGACAGTGGCAGTTGGTGCCATGTGGCCAGGTCAAAACTGCTGCCCGACTGGACGTACAGATACACCAGCGCGACCAACATCAACATGGAGCCCAGCAAGGTGTACAAAAAGAATTTGAAGGCCGCGTAAATTCGATTCGGACCGCCCCAGATACCGATGATCAAATACATCGGAATCAGCGTGGCTTCAAAGAACACAAAGAACAACAAGCCATCGAGCGCAGCGAAGACGCCAATCATGAGGCCGCTGAGGATCATGAATGCGCCCATGTACTGGTTCACACGCTTGGTAATGGACTCCCAACTGGCAAGAATGACCACCACGTTGATAAACGCGGTGAGCAACACAAACCACAGCGAAATGCCGTCGACGCCGAGGTGGTAATTGACGTTGAAACGCTCAATCCAAGACTGATTTTCAACAAACTGCATCTCCGATGTCCCGAGCTGGAAGCGCGCGTACAACGGCAAGGTGACCAGAAAGCTGATGACCGAACCGATCAGCGCCATCCAGCGCACGGCGCGGGCTTGCTCGTCACGACCGAAGGCCAGCAACACAATCCCGAAAAAGATAGGCGTCCAAATCGCCAGGCTTAACAAACCCATTTTTGTTCTGCTTTCTTGTCTGTTATTTATTCAGCCAGACGAAATACGTCATCAGCACAAATATCCCGATGATCATTCCGAACGCATAGTGGTAGATGAAGCCTGACTGCAAGCGCCTCACAAGACCCGAAATCCAGGCCATCAACTTCCACGAACCATTGACCAAAGCGCCGTCG
This sequence comes from Comamonadaceae bacterium, assembly GCA_947374505.1. Classification (GTDB taxonomy): domain Bacteria; phylum Pseudomonadota; class Gammaproteobacteria; order Burkholderiales; family Burkholderiaceae_C; genus Polaromonas. The sequence goes on from CANCCE010000029.1 coordinate 14,855, forward strand.
ATGATGGCCTGATCGCCAACCTTCCACAAGCCCATGCCCAGTCCGCGAGCACCCCGGGCCAGCACGTTTTCGTTGAACCAGTCGAGGTAATACTTGTTTTCCAGCAAGGTGTAGATCGGTTGCGCAACACGCTTGATGGCAGTCGGCAACGCCGGGTTAACCATATACATGTAATAGGCCAGCACCACGCCCGACAAAGCCAGCCAGAAAGGTGCAGACTGCAGACCGTGCACAGCCATTTGCATTGGGCCGTGGAACATCTCGGCGAGTTCTGCCATCCCCGGGTGCTTCTCGAGGTTGATGTTAATCGAATCCTTGAAAAAGTCACCGAACAACATCGGTTCAATCGCAAAGTAGCCGATCAATGCCGATGGAATCGCCAGCAGCACCAGCGGCAGCGTCACCACCCAAGGCGATTCGTGCGGCTTGTTGTCAGCAGCATGCGCGCCATGATGGCCGTGGTCATGATGTGCATCATGGTGGGCATCTGGATTCTGGTCGTAGCGCTCTTTGCCGTGGAAGACCAGGAAGTACAGACGGAAAGAATAAAAGGCGGTGACAAACACACCTGCCAGCACGGCAAAATAAGCGAAGCTGGCACCCGCCAGATGGCTTTCACGGACCACTTCAATGATGCTGTCCTTGGAGTAGAAGCCAGCGAACAGCGGCGTGCCAATCAGTGCCAACGAACCCACCAGTGAGGTGATCCAGGTTATCGGCATGTACTTGCGCAGACCGCCCATCCAGCGAATGTCCTGGTTGTGGTGCACGCCCATGATGACCGAGCCGGCAGCCAGGAACAGCAGCGCTTTAAAGAATGCGTGCGTCATCAGGTGGAACACCGCCACCGAATAAGCCGAAGCACCCAGCGCCACGGTCATGTAACCCAACTGCGAGAGCGTCGAGTAAGCCACCACGCGCTTGATGTCGTTTTGGATGATGCCCAGAAAACCCATGAACAGCGCAGTGATGGCGCCAATGACCATGATGAAGCTGAGGGCCGTGTCGCTCAATTCAAAGATCGGTGACATGCGAGCCACCATAAAAATACCGGCGGTCACCATGGTCGCCGCGTGAATCAACGCCGAAATAGGGGTTGGGCCTTCCATCGAGTCTGGCAGCCACACGTGTAGGGGGAACTGGGCTGACTTGCCCATCGCGCCAATGAACAAACAAATGCTGATGACGGTGACCAACATCCAGTCGGTTCCCGGCAGGTTCAGCAGCGCCAGTTGATCAGTCTTGGCAAAAGCTTCTGTGTAATTGAGGGTGCCGGCGTAGACCGCGATCAGACCGATACCAAGAATGAAGCCAAAGTCACCCACGCGATTGACTAAAAAGGCCTTCATGTTGGCGAAAATCGCGGTTGGCTTGTTGAACCAAAAACCGATCAACAGGTAGGACACCAAGCCCACTGCTTCCCATCCGAAAAACAGTTGCAGCATGTTGTTGCTCATGACCAGCATCAGCATGGAGAAGGTGAACAAGGAAATGTAGGCAAAGAAACGGTTGTAGCCGGCGTCTTCTTGCATATAGCCGATGGTGTAGATGTGCACCATCAATGAGACAAAAGTGACCACGCACATCATCATGGCAGTCAAGCCATCGACCAGAAAACCGATTTCCATTTTCAGGCCGCCAACCACCATCCAGGTGTAGAGCGTTTCGTTGAAGCGCGCGCCATCCGAGACGACGCTTTGGAGCGTCAGGGCCGACAGCACAAAGGACAGCAGCACGCCCAGAATGGTCAGCGTGTGGGTCAGGCGACGACCGATCAGGTTGCCACCCAAGGCAGTGCCCAGAATGCCGGCCAGCAATGATCCGACCAGCGGCGCCAGAGGCACAGCAAGCAAGGTGGAGGCTGATAGGGTTTGACTCATCTTGTGTTCTTATCTACTCAAAAGGACGTACAGCGAAAAAACGCAAAGGGGACAGCAGCGGCGTGCGGCATCATGCTCAACCCTTGAGCGTGTTGAGTTCGTCCACATTGATGCTGGCCTTGTTACGGAACAAGAGCACCAAGATGGCCAAGCCAATCGCTGACTCAGCAGCGGCCACGGTCAGGATGAAGAAAACGAAAATCTGGCCGGCCATGTCGTTCAGGTAATACGAGAACGCCACGAAGTTCATATTGACGGCCAGGAGCATCAGCTCAATCGCCATCAACAAAACAATGAGGTTTTTCCGGTTCAGAAAAATACCGATCACCGACAGCGCAAACAGCATCGCGCCCAGTGATAGAAAGTGTCCCAGGGTGATCATGCTTTTTTCTCCTCGACGACCAAGGCAACCGGCTCAGGTCCAGCCATGGTCGGATTCATTTTCACAAGCCGAACGCGGTCAGTGCTCTTCACGCGGATCTGATCTGCAGGGTTAATCGCTTTGGAATCCTTACGCTGGCGCAGCGTGAGGGCAATCGCGGCAATCATGGCGACCAGCAAAATCGCAGCAGCCACTTCAAGCGGATAAAGATACTGCGAATACAAAACCTTGCCGAGCTCTTTGGTGTTGGACAGCTGCAAGGCCGTCTCACCAACAGCGAGCACACTTTTAGGCGCTTCACTGAGTCTGAATCCACCCATGAGCACGGCGGCCATTTCCAGCGCGATCAACGCGCCAACGCCGGCAGCCAGCGGGAAATGCTTCCAAAAACCCTTGCGCGCACCATCGAGGTTGATGTCCAACATCATCACGACGAAGAGGAACAACACCATCACTGCACCGACGTAAACCAGCACCAGCGCGATAGCCAGGAACTCAGCCTTGAGCAAAATCCAAAGCGCCGAGGCTTGGAAAAATGCAAGCACCAGATACAGCGCTGCATGAACCGGATTTCGAGCGGTGATGACTTTGAACGCGGCAAATAAAAGCAGCGCGGCAAAGGCATAAAAAAGACCTGTAATAGCGTCCATGTTGTTTTAGATTCTTTCGTGCGGGCAGCGAGTGGATCGAAGTCAGGATCGGTTGAGTGGCTTAGCGGCTGGATTAACGGTATTTGGCGTCAGCCGCCCGGTTGGCCGCAATCTCGGCCTCATAACGATCACCCACGGCCAACAACATGTCTTTGGTGAAGTACAGGTCACCACGTTTCTCACCGTGGTACTCCAGAATATTGGTTTCGACGATCGAATCCACGGGGCAGCTTTCTTCACAAAAGCCGCAAAAAATGCACTTGGTCAAATCGATGTCGTAGCGCGACGTGCGGCGACTGCCGTCTTCACGCACATCCGATTCGATGGTGATGGCCATGGCTGGGCAAACTGCTTCACACAGCTTGCAGGCAATGCAGCGTTCTTCGCCGTTTTCATAGCGACGAAGCGCATGGAGCCCCCGAAAACGCGGACTCAAAGGCGTTTTTTCTTCCGGAAACTGGACCGTGATCTTGCTGCGAAACATGTACTT
>CANCCE010000030.1 GCA_947374505.1 Comamonadaceae bacterium
CTTTGCGCTGCAGGTCTTCGGCCACCTTCTCGCACAGCCGCGTGAAGACGGCACCCAGCTCGGCCTTGTCGCGCACCGCGTGCAAGTCGCGCTCAAAAGTCGTCTCACGGCTCATCGACACCGGCTCGCTCTCAGTCACCACCGGCCGGATGTCGCGGCCCCAAGCCGCGTCATGCATCCAAGCCCCGGTGGCTTGACCAAAGTGGTCGATCAGCCAACCGATCTCTTGCGCTGCCATCTCGCCAATCGTGTGAATCTTCAGCGCCGCCAGCTTCGCATCCGACTTCGGACCAATGCCGTTGATCTTGCGACAGGCCAGCGGCCAGATCATGGTTTGCAGGTCGGCCTCGTGAACAATCGAAATGCCATTCGGCTTGTTGAACTCGCTGGCCATTTTTGCGATGAGTTTGTTCGGCGCGACGCCGATGGAACACGTCAGACCGGTCTTCTCCAGAATGCTGCGTTGAAGCAGCCGCGCCAACGACCGGCCGCCGCCCCTCTGACCGCCGGGCACGTCAGTGAAGTCGATGTAGACCTCGTCAATGCCGCGATCTTCCACCAGCGGGGCAACTTCTCGAATCGCTTCCTTAAAGGCCCGCGAATACTTGCGCACCTCGTCAAAATCCACTGGCAAGACAATCGCATCCGGGCAGAGCTTGGCGGCTTTCATCATGCCCATGGCCGAGCCCACGCCAAACTGCCGGGCGGCGTATGTCGCCGTGGTGATGACGCCGCGCCCGACATAGTCCTTGAGCCGGGGAAATTCGTCTACTGGAATAAAACGCAGTGCGCGCTCGCCTTGGGCCACATCCGAGGCTTCTAGCAAGGCTTCGTCCACCCGACGACGACCGCCGCCGATGACCACCGGCAAGCCCTTCAGCTGGGGGTAGCGCAGCAACTCGATAGACGCAAAGAAAGCGTCCATGTCGAGGTGCGCAATACGGCGGATCACGGCCCTTACAAAAACCGATCCAGCAACTTGCGTGAATGCCGGTCCATCTGCGCCAGATCGCGAATCAAAAACTGCACGCCGTGGCGGTCTGTGACCAGCAACACCGTGGCTGACAAACGGCGGATGTCTTCCTCGCCTTTGAGCTCCAAGCTGGTGTTGCCCCGATCGGTTTCGATGTCCCATGTGCAGGGCGCAGCAAGGCTGCTGACGCCCCGCAACTTCAAGATGCGTGGCATGAACTCGCGCTGGGTCAAGGCGCGCACCACCTTGACGCGCAAGGCGGCTGACAAGTCGTCCAAAGCCGCGATCCACAGCAGCTCATGGCCTTCGGCGTCCACCAGGGCCACACCTTCATCAGGCGCGGCCACAGGGAAAGCTCTGACAGCGGTGACCTGCTCATGGTGAACGCCCCGGTCAGAGACATAAAACCAGTGGCCTGCCGCATCGCAGTCAAATTCAAAATTCAGCATGCTCACAAAACATCCTTTGCGCTATGTGGCACAACCACGGGCAGGCTCAGGGGCGCAGCTTCGACGATCGGCAACTCGCGCAAAACAGCGCCTTCAGATTCGGCTTGGCGCTGCTGAGCTTCGTACAAACGCCAGTAAGCGCCTTGCGCCGCAATCAGCTTATCGTGCGGGCCGACCTCGACAATCTGCCCTTTGTCCATCACCACCAAACGGTCTGCTTTGCGCAGCGTCGACAAACGGTGGGCAATCGCAATGGTGGTGCGCCCGCGCACCAAATTATCCAAAGCATTTTGAATTTCTTTTTCAGTTTCGGTGTCCACCGACGACGTGGCTTCGTCCAAAATTAAAATACGCGGATTGATCAACAACGCTCTGGCAATCGAGATGCGCTGACGTTCGCCGCCCGACAAGCCTTGTCCACGTTCGCCCACCAGCGAGTCGTAGCCTTGCGGCATGCGCAAAATAAATTCGTGCGCATGGGCGGCCCGCGCCGCCGACACAATCTCTTGCCGCGAGGCATCGGGTTTGCCGTAAGCAATGTTGTCGGCGACTGTGCCAAAAAACAGAAATGGTTCTTGCAACACCAGACCGATGTTGCGGCGGTAATCACTCACGCCGAATTGCCGAATGTCAACACCATCCAAGGCGATACTGCCCTCGGTCAGATCGTAGAAACGACAAATCAAATTTACCAAAGTACTCTTACCGGAGCCGCTGTGTCCGACCAAACCGATCATTTCGCCCGACGCGATGTCTAGGCTCAATTGGCGAATCACCGCGCGGTTACCGTACCGGAAATCGGCATTTGTCAAGGTCAAGCGTCCTTGCACCTGAGGCATGGGAAGTGGATTTTTTGGTTCCGGCACACTGGAAACGTGGTCGAGTATTTCAAAAATCCGCTTGGCACCCGCAGCGGCTTTTTGGGTGCTGGAAACGATCCGGCTCATCGAATCAAGGCGCGCATAGAAACGCCCGATATACGCCAGGAAAGCAGTCAACACGCCCACCGTGATTTCGTTTTTGGAGACCAACCAGATGCCGAATGCCCAGACCACCAGCAAACCAATTTCGGTCATGAAGGTGACGGTGGGTCCGAACAAGGACCAAACACGATTCAAGCGGTCATTCACCGCTAAATTGTGCCTATTGGCCTCGTCAAAACGCTGCGCTTCGCGCTTTTCCTGGGCGAAAGCTTTGACCACCCGAATGCCTGGAATGGTGTCGGCCAGCACATTCGTCACCTCGGACCAAACCCGGTCAATTTTTTCAAAACCTGTGCGTAAACGCTCGCGCACCACATGAATCAACCAGGCGATGAAGGGCAAGGGCAACAGCGTGACCAAGGCCAAGCCCGGGTTGATGGAAAGTAAGATGATTGCCGTCATCACAATCATCAGCACATCGGTGGCGAAGTCCAGCAAGTGCAAAGACAAAAAGACGTTGATGCGATCGGTCTCGCTGCCTATGCGAGTGATCAAGTCACCCGTGCGTCTGCCGCCAAAATATTCGAGCGACAACTTCATCAAGTGCTCGTAGGTGGTGGTTCGCAAGTCAGCACCAATTCGCTCAGACACCAAGGACAAAATGTAAGTTTTGATCCAACCCAAGCCCCAAGCCACAAAAGCAGAGCCTAACAAGCCCAGTAAGTACCAAGACACCGTGACAGGGTCAATATTCGCGCCATTTTGATAAGGGATCAGCACCTCGTCCATCAATGGCATCGTCAAGTAAGGTGGCACCAAGGTGGCGGCAGTGGCGGCCAAGGTCAACACAAAACCCAGCAACAATTGCCCTTGGTAGGGCCGTGCAAAACGCCACAACTTGAAAAGCGTCAAGGTTGAGGTCGGGCTGGTCTCTTTTTCAGCGCAAACCGGGCAATCGTTTTCGTCAGCGTCTACGGGGCTCTGACACACCGGGCAAATCTCATCGGGCAAAGCGCCTAGGGCCGAACCCCCCTGTGTTCCCTGTTGACCGTCCGAAAGCCTGTTTTTGCATTGTTCTTCAAACTGTTTTTTTAATCGCAAAACAGCTGCCAACCGGCCCAAGGTGAATCTCCAAACAGCCAAACGCTGGTCGTTAAGATGCAATGATAGAGTTCCGACACCGCCGTGATCGCTCATGACGAGGGTTTGCAGGGGGTCATTCGACCAAGAACGCGAGTTTTTTTGTATCTGATCGACTGAGATGAGTCGCTGATCGGTCAGAATGAGAAGCGTTCTAACAAAAATTAAATTTTCATCTAGGTCAACTTCCAGCCAAGCTGAAACGTTTTCATCTGGATGAAAGTGCAACGCCCCGTGCTCTCGCCAATCAGAAGGCAACCCAAGCAAATTGTTGGGCGAATGGGCTTTGGGGGTCATAAAGGTTCAAGCAACAAGAGTCAACATGTGTTGGCGGCCAAGAAAAAAAGCGGCCAGGACACAGCTCATGCACCTTGTTTATCGGAAGAATTCTGCACGTGCCGCAATCATCAAGATATTCTATCGCCACTCATCCCTGCACCCCGTGTGCCGTCGCCCATGAAGGCTAAAGACATTCAATTTCTGCGCATCACGCATTTGCGTGGGCCCAATATCTGGACCTATCGCCCCGTTATGGAGGCTTGGATCGACATTGGTGCGCTAGAAGATTGCCCCTCCAACACCCTGCCTGGCTTCAATCAGCGTTTGCAAGCTATGCTGCCCGGTCTGGTTGAACACCGCTGCAGTGTGGGCGAGCCCGGTGGCTTTTTAAAGCGTTTAGAAGAAGGCACATGGCCTGGTCACATCATGGAGCATGTGGCACTGGAGCTGCAGAACCGCGCCGGGATGCAAACAGGTTTTGGCAAAGCCCGCGAAGCGGGTGTGCGCGGCATCTACAAAGTCGTGATCCGTACCCGGCATGAAGCCGTTAGCCGCGCCGCTTTGCAGGCCGCTCGCGACTTGGTCATGGCCGCCATCGAAGACCGCGACTACCCGGTGGCCAAGACCATTGTCGATTTAACCCAAATGGTTGACAGCCTGTGTATCGGGCCCAGCACCGCTTGCATCGTCAACGCGGCAGCCGAACGCGGCATCCCAGCCATCCGCTTGAACGAGGGCAACTTGGTCCAATTGGGCTATGGCGCCAACCAACGCCGCATTTGGACTGCAGAAACGGACCAAACCAGTGCCATTGCTGAGGGTATCTCCAAAGACAAAGACCTGACCAAAAACTTACTCGCCAGTTGCGGCTTACCCGTGCCGGAAGGACGCAACGTGGCTTCGCCGCAAGAAGCTTGGGATGCAGCGCAAGACATCGGTTTACCCGTTTGCATCAAACCCGTTGACGGCAACCACGCTCGTGGTGTGTCGCTGGAGCTGCATACCCAAGCTGAAGTCGAGGCAGCCTTCCATCTGGCAGAAGCCGAAGGCAGCGAAGTTTTAGTCGAGCGCCATATTTTGGGCGATGAGCACCGCTTGCTGGTGGTCGGCGGCAAAGTTGTCGCCGCCAACAAAGGCGAGGCGGCCTGCATTGTGGGCGATGGGGTCCACACAGTTCAATATCTCATCGAAAATCAAATCAACTCGGACCCCCGACGCGGCGAGGAAGAAGATTTCCCCCTAGACACGATCCGTTTACACGAGCACCCCACCGCCGTGATGGAGTTAAAACGCCAAGGCTTGACGGGTCACAGCATCCCCGTGATCGGACGCAAGGTGGTGGTCATGCGCACCGGCAACATGGCAGAGGACGTGACCGACTTGGTCCATCCGGACGTCGCCGAACTGGCAGCATTGGCCGCCCGCATCGTCGGATTGGACATTGCTGGAGTTGATTTGGTGGCTCAAGACATTTCCAAACCGATGAAAGCGCAGGGTGCCGCCATTGTGGAAGTCAATGCAGGCCCAGGCCTCTTGATGCACTTGAAACCAGCCTCCGGACCTGCCCGCCCGGTCGGTGAAGCCATTGCCAAACACTTATTTTCAGATGAGCGCAAAGCCCGCATTCCTGTGGTCGGCTTGCTCGGCCATGCAGACACCACCGGCACCAGCCACCTGATTGGCTGGCTGCTACATCTGCAAGGTCTGCGCACAGGTTTGTCGTCGGCCAAGGGTTTGTTTGTCGGCCAGCGCTGCTTACAAGACCACGATGGCCTAGCCTGGGAAACAGCTCAACGCTTGCTCGTCAACCGCGCTGTTCAAGCCGCGGTGTTTGAAACCACGGCCCGCCAAGTCTTGACTGAGGGACTGCCTTACGATCGCTGCCAAGTCGGTGTCGTCACATCCATGCCCAAGGCCGATGGTTTGCAAGACCTCTACATCCAAAGCGATGAACAAATGCCCAATGTGGCGCGCACGCAAGTCGATGTCGTGCTGCCCGATGGCTTCGCGGTGTTGAATGCAGAAGACGATGCGGTTGCCGCCCTGGCAGACTACTGCGATGGTGAAGTGATGTTCTATTCATCCTCTGAGGACAACCCCCACTTGGCCAAACACCGCGGAGCTGGCGGGCGTGTGGTGTTTTGGCGCGAAGGTCATTTGATCTTGGCGCACGGCGCACAAGAAGTCGATGTGCTGAACCGAAAGTTGCCAGCCATCGACAAGTTCTTCCGCGACCAAATTCTCAGATGCAACGAGGTCCTCGCTGCCGCAGCCGCGGCTTGGGCCTTGGGCGTGCCCTTTGATTTGATTCGTGCCGGCACCAAAAGCTTTGGCCAAAGTCCTGCTTCGCACTGACGCACACCCAATTCATATCAGGAAAACCTGCCCATGGAAGTTTCAAGAATTCGAGCATTGAGGGGCCCCAACTTGTGGAGCCGCCATCCCAGCATTGAGGCCATCGTCACCTGTACCCCTGATGAATGTGCCTTGCCCGTTGACAGTGCGTTTGAAAAAGAATTGCGGCGACTATTCCCTGCCCTCGGCCATTTAGAAGGCCCGCATCCGGGCCAACCGGCCAGCATGGCTAAGGCCGTGGAAAAAATCACATTGGATTTGCAAGCGCACGCAGGTTGCCCCGTCACCTTCAGCCGCACCACGCCGACTCAAGAGCCTGGCGTCTACCAAGTGGTCGTGCAATACACCGAAGAAGCGGTTGGCCGCTTGGCCTTTTCTTGGGCTGAAAAGTTGTGCCACGCTGCACTGAACCAGGGCCAACAGACTTTCGACCTGCAACAAGCTTTGACTGAATTGCGCGACTTGGACGAAGATGTTCGTTTAGGTCCATCGACCGGCGCCATCGTTGATGCAGCGATAGTCCGGGGCATTCCTTATCGACGCTTGACTGAAGGCAGCATGGTTCAGTTTGGCTGGGGCTCACAGCAGCGGCGCATTCAAGCCGCCGAAACCGACAGCACCAGCGCCATTGCCGAAGCCATCGCGCAGGACAAAGACTTAACCAAAACCTTGCTATTGGCAGTAGGTGTGCCGGTACCGATTGGCCGGCCAGCCAAAGACCTTGAAGACGCTTGGGCGATTGCCCAAAAAATTGGTTTGCCGGTGGTCCTCAAACCGCTGGATGGCAACCAGGGCAAAGGCGTGACAGTCAACATCGTTGAACGCAGTGCATTTGACCCAGCCTACGCCACCGCAGCGCATTATGGGGAAGTGCTTGTCGAAAAATTTCTGCCTGGCAGCGATTACCGGCTGCTGGTGGTCGGCAACCAATTGGTTGCAGCTGCACGCCGCGAACCGCCCTTGGTGGTGGGTGACGGCGTTTTGAGCGTGCGCGATTTGGTGGCACAAGTCAACGCTGACCCTCGCAGAGGCGATGGTCACGCCACATCGCTGAGCAAAATAAAGTTCGACGACATCGCTATTGTTTGCCTCAAGTCGCAAGATCTAAACCCCGATGCCGTGCCTGAAAAAGGGCGACGTGTGGTACTTCGCAACAACGCCAACTTATCGACAGGCGGGACGGCCACCGACGTCACGGACGATGTACACGCCGATGTCGCTGCGCGCGTGGTGGCTGCAGCCCAGATGGTCGGGGTCGAAGTTTGCGGCGTCGATGTGGTCTGCGAGTCGGTGCTACGCCCACTGGAAGAACAAAACGGCGGCGTGGTTGAAGTCAACGCAGCCCCAGGCCTGCGCATGCACATCAGCCCCTCCTTCGGCAAGGGCCGGGCGGTAGGCAAAGCCATCATCGACCAGCTGTATCCCGAAGGCAGCAATGGCCGTATTCCCGTCATCGCCGTGACAGGTACCAATGGCAAAACCACCACCGTGCGTTTGACGGCGCACTTGCTCAAAGCTCACAAACTGCGGGTCGGCATGACCAACACGGATGGTGTTTATGTGAATGGACGACAAATTGATGACGGCGATTGCAGCGGCCCCCGCAGTGCCCGCAATGTCCTGATGCATCCTGATGTTGATGCTGCCGTCTTTGAAACCGCACGCGGCGGACTGCTGCGCGAAGGCTTGGCGTTTGACCGCTGCCAAGTGGCTATCGTGACCAACCTCGGCTCTGGCGACCACCTTGGATTGAACTACATCACGACGTTGGAAGATTTGTCAGTACTCAAGCGCGTGGTGGTCCTGAATGTCGCCCAAGATGGTATGGCGGTTTTGAATGCTGCCGACCCGTCCGTGGCCATGATGGCCAAGCTCTGCCCGGGCAAGGTCACCTTCTTTGCATTGGACCCACACCTCTCTGTTTTGGCCACGCACCGGGCCCAGGGCAAACGTGTGGTTTACACCGAAAATGGTCATCTGGTCGCTCAGGAAGGCAAGAAGATTTTCCGCATTCCTTTGACAGAAGTGCCACTCACACGACAAGGCCAAATTGGCTTTCAAACTGAAAATGTGATGGCTGCAGTAGCTGCCGCTTGGGCCGTCAATGTTCCCTGGGAAACCATCTCCGCCGGCCTGTCAACCTTTATCAGCGACATTCAAGGTGTGCCAGGGCGCTTCAACGTGTTTGACTACCGCGGCGCCACCTTGATAGCCGACTATGGCCACAACCCTGATGCCATTCAAGCCTTGGTGAATGCTGTCGACAACATGCCCGCCAAAAAACGCGTGGTGGTGATCAGCGGCGCTGGCGATCGGCGCGATCAGGACATTCGTGACCAGACTCAAATTCTGGGCGGCGCATTTGATGACGTATTGCTGTATGAAGACGCCTGCCAACGCGGGCGTAGCGACGGCGAAGTCATGAAACTGTTGCGCGAAGGTTTGAAGGGAGCCGCACGGACCTCCTATGTGCAAGACATCCAAGGCGAGTTCAACGCCATCGACATCGCCTTGGCTCGCTTGTCGCCGGGCGACTTGTGCCTGATCCTGGTTGACCAAGTGGAAGCTGCGCTGGCCTACATTCAGCAACAGGTCAGCGACCGCCAAAGCAAGACGACTGAGCTTTCAAACTGATGCGGAAAAGATGACAGCTTTGCCGGTAGCACGTTACCCGTTGATTGACGTGTTGAAAGCCCTGGCGGCTCAGTTCATTGTCTTGCACCACTTTTCGGTTTATGGGCCGGTGTCGAAGGCCTTGCATGTCGCCTTACCAGGGCTGGTAGGTTGGTTATACGAGTATGGACTTATTGCCGTCCAGGTTTTTTTTGTAGTGGGTGGTTATCTGGCAGCAAGAGCTTTGTCATCACCCACATCGACTCAGCGCACACCAAGTGTCGTGATCCTCAAGCGCTACGTTCGCTTGCTGGTACCTTATGCATTTGCCTTGGCTGTCGTCATGTTGTGCACCGGGTGGGTCCAAGATTGGCTGACGCCAGATCTGGCCGCGCCGGCCCCAAGCTGGGGCCAATGGCTGGCGCATGTGGCCATGGTGCAAAGTATCCTAGGCATAGAGTCCTTGTCAGCCGGTGCTTGGTACGTGGCCATGGATTTTCAATTATTTGCCTTGCTGACGCTTTTGCTCTGGCTGTGCGGTGGCGGCAACACTCGACCGGCTCAAACAGTGATCACCCTGCTGTGCATGGCGTCGCTGCTGGTGTTCAATCGCCAGGTTGAACTTGACGCGTGGGCGTTGTATTTTTTCGGGGCGTATGGACTCGGTGCGCTGGCATGGTGGGCACGTCGTTCAGGTCAGACAGCAGCGCCTCCCACAACACCCGTCTACGCCCGCGTCATGTTTGTCTTGGCAATCGTCTGCGGGCTGCTGGGTTTAGCGATAGATTTCCGAGAACGCATCGCCTTGGCCATGGGGGTCGCACTGGCATTGGTGTTCTGGGGAACAGCTTCGTACCTGCTGGGCCATCAGGCCAAGGTTCAAGCCAACATTCAGACTTTAGGTTCGCATTCTTATGCGCTATTTTTGATGCATTTCCCTGTGTTGTTGCTGGTCAATGCCGCATTCACGCGTTTTGGTTTTACCCCGGACACAATCTCTACCGTAACCGCTGTAGGCTGGGGTATTGCCGGATGGGCAGCCAGCCTGTGGGCTGCTAACCTCTTTTACCGCTGGATCGAATCCCCGGCAGCAGCGTGGCGTGGTGTTTTACGGCTGCGCTGAAACAGACTCATCAGCGTTAACCCGTTTTTCCTTCGCCTCATCACTGACCATGACCGCTCTTGCTTCGCCCATGACGCCACTCCAGATGAGTCAGGGCATCGTGATTCAAAACGCCAATCAGCGCGATGCAGAAGCGGCCCAAAAAACCGTTCAAGCAGCACTGCAGGCACTAGGCTTGGCTGAGGATGTGGACGTCACTTCTGGCGATACGGCTAGCGCCAACCAGCTGCAATGGATTTTGAAAAAAGAACGCACAGCAACTTGGATGCCAGACCTGAACACCTTTGATCTGTGCGAGCGTGTGGGCCTGCAAAGCCGCACCCATGCGGATGATTTAGCCCGCGAAATTTGGCTTACTCTGCTGGCCAGCCCCATGGCGTGGGCCTTCCCCAGCGCAGAGGAGTTGATCTCCGCTGTCCGGATGCGCCAGTTCATTGTGCAAGCCGCCCGCAAAACCGCCTTGGACTTTAAGACCAACGAAGCTGAACGCCCGAGCGACTGCTGGACTTACCGCGAAGAAACCGGCTTCACCGTGCTACCTGGTTCGTCACTGATTGAAGCGCTCATCAAAGCCACACAGCCTGAGTCCACAGGCATGGTTTACGCCTTCTCGTGTTACCGCGCGACCGAGTACATCTTGCTGCTTGCCATTGCCCAAGAAGCTCAGCTCAGCAACCCAGCTTTATTGGCTGGCTTACAAAAACAATGGGAAACACGGGCGGTCATGTCCGGCCGCTTTCATGAGGTTTTTTTGCGTGAAACCGGCAGCATGGAAGCGCCCTTGCCGATCAGTTACTACATTCCGGGGGACCGGGTATGGTTTCGCAACCCTGATGATGCGTCGTCAGACGTTGCGGGCTTTGAGGGCTCTTGGGTTTTCTACTTGGGCGGTGGCCAGTTCTCGAATTTTTGGCAACGCAACAAACCCTTCACCCTCACGTCCAAGTGTGTTGACGTCTATGAATGGCGCAACGGCACCAGACGAGATGCCTGCGGCGAACTGCAGATGGACGAAGAACTGGTTGAACAGCTGGTCGACAAAACCATGACACAGCCAGCCGAAGTTGAATGCATCACGCAACGCATGTTTCGCCTACGCGACCCGCAAGGTGTTTGTGGGCAAGGCGGCTGCATGGACACCTCCCGCGAATCACCGCGATGGGTGCGGCCCGACACCACGGACATTGTTCTGCCGGGCATGTACTGAACGGCAAAAGCCGTTCAGGCAGGATTAACGCAGATCGCTGACCAGCGAGGCCAAGGCCTCTGGCGCCACCGTTGTGTGTGCCGGATAGTTTGTGTGGTCACAGCCGACCTTGACGCTGGCGCCGGCCTTGACAGCCGCGCACATGGCGGGCGTGAGTTCAAAGCGTACAAAGTGAACAGCTGAAGTTTTCTCGTCGTTTTCCCGGTCCATGTCTTCGTCGGCAATCGCGTAGACGCGGGCGTGACCTTCAACCTCCACAAAGGTCCGGTCTTCGACACCGATCAAACGCGCCAACTCACGCTTGCGCTCGTTCACATCGGGGTACTCGATGAGCATGGTGGCCTTCCAGTTGCTGCCGTCCGGCATCAATGGCGCGTAGGCGTCAATCTCCTGCTCGATGCCCTCTTCTTCGAATATTTTTTCAATCCGTAGCATCTCCTGAATTTGGTAGCGGATGCTGGTCTCGCTTTCAAATTGCAGGTTGATGTGCTCGCCGAGACGCACACTGCGAAGCTGGCGATGCGCCATGACTTCTGTCTTGTGCTCTTTGCGAAATTTGCTGTAGGCCTCTAATGTCATGAGGCTGTCGCGTGTGATTTTCCCGGTGACTAGCATGGTGATTCCTTGGATCTCTGGCGCTGGTCACTTCAAACCGTAAGCGGTACGGATGAGCGTCAGCGGATGTTTTTGGGGCGGTGCGCCAAGGTGGTTGACGTCGAAGCCTTGCGCAATGTGGTGGCCCCCCAGCGGGCAATCGCTGCTAATGACATCCGGCAGGCCGCCGTCTTTGTGATTGGCCATGGATTTGAAGAGCGGTTTACCGATCTTCATGGCTTGCTGGTGGTAGGGCAGCTTCACGCCAAAAGTTCCTGCGTGGCCGGAGCAACGCTCGTGCGTTTGGACGCTGGTGCCGGGCACCATCTTGAGCATCTCTTCGGTTTTTTTGCCGATGTTTTGGACACGGCCGTGGCACGGAATTTGGTAACTGATCTTACCCAAGGGCTGCGTGAATTCGGTCTTCAACAGCCCATCACGTTTGCGCGCCATGAGGTATTCGAACGGATCCCACATATGCGCTTTGACGAGCTGGACTTCAGCGTCATCCGGATACATGAGTGGTATTTCCTGCTTGAACATCAAGGTGCAACTGGGCACCGCGCTCAGAATAGCAAAGCCGTCGCGGGCATAGCGGGCCAGCACCGGAATGTTGGCTTCCTTGCTTTTGTTAACCGACGCCAAGTCGCCGAGTTCTAGCTTCGGCATACCGCAGCATTGCTCTTTGTCGACCAACACATAGGGCACTTCGTTGTGGTCCAACACCTTCAGCAAATCGTGGCCAATGCCAGGCTCGTTGTAATTGATGTAGCAGGTCGAATAAACCACCACTTTGCCCGGTGTTTTGACGCCGTCTTTGACCGGGTGCGGTGGTGACTCAAGGGCGCCTGAGCGAAAGGTTTGCGTAGCCAACTCGGGCAGCCAAGCGTCTTTGTCGACGCCCAATACTTTTTCCATCACAGCGCGGGCCGGCTTGGTTTTGTTGATGGCGTTGACGGCTTGCACGACGATCGGAATGCCGGCGAACTTGCCGTGCACGTCGGTCGAGGCCAGGAATTTCTCAGCCGCGCCAACCTCGCCTTTTTTGAACTTGATGGCCTTGGCCCGCAGCATGGTGTGCGGAAAGTCGAGGTTGAATTCGTGCGGCGGCACGTAAGGGCACTTGGTGAGGTAGCAGAGATCGCACATGTAGCACTGGTCGACCACCTTCATGTAGTCTTTTTTATCGACGCCGTCGACTTCACCGGTCTTACTCTCGTCGATCAGATCAAACAGCGTCGGAAAAGAACCGCACAAGCTCACGCAACGTCGGCAGCCATGGCAGATGTCAAAGATGCGCTCCATCTCATGCACAGTGGCGTCTTCGTTGTAGTAGTCCGGGTTTTGCCAGTCGATCGCATGACGCGTCGGGGCTTGCAGGTTGCCTTCTGTGGCCATGGTCTTGCCTAGGGGTAGTTTATAAAAAAGCTCGCTCGAAACTTTTTCACAAACCCTCACGCTCTCTGGCGAGAGCATGAGGAAACGACTGTCGCCTTTGGGGCAGCAGCCGTGAGTTCGGGAATCAATCCACCAATTCAGTCAACGCCTTGGCATAACGGTTGGCGTGCGAACGCTCAGCCTTGGCCAGAGTTTCAAACCAGTCTGCCACTTCGTCATGACCTTCGTCACGAGCGGTTTTGGCCATGCCCGGGTACATATCGGTGTACTCGTGCGTCTCGCCGGCAACGGCCGATGCAAGGTTGTCACGGGTCGCGCCGAAAGGCATGCCAGTGGCTGGATCGCCACATTGCTCGAGCCACTCAAGGTGACCGTGCGCGTGGCCGGTTTCACCTTCAGCGGTGGAGCGAAACAGTGCTGCCACGTCTGGCTGGCCTTCAACGTCAGCTTTGTTTGCAAAATACAGATAACGACGGTTGGCCTGTGATTCACCGGCAAATGCGGCTTTCAGGTTTTCTTCCGTTCTGGAGCCTTTGAGAGCAGCCATGAAAATCTCCTTTAGTGTTGATGAAAAGGTCGCTTGATGACCTTGGATAAATCCAAAGACGGAGACACGTTAATAGCATCAACGCACCGCGTCTAGTTGGAGGATTCAATACAAATTATTCGAAAAAACTATCGCTACAACGATGGCAATAATGATCCCCAATAACCCGTAAAAATAGAATCAGAATGAGTTACTGTGGCAGAAATCCACTGCTCTTGATAATCTGAGCCCAAGCTTGTGAGTACGCTTTTTCCCGCTGAGCGAGCTGACTGGACGTCATGTAAGCCACGGTCAGACCCATCTGACTCAAATGGTTGCGCACCTCAGGCTGCATGAGAACTTTGGCCAAGGCGGCAGAGAACGTGTCGGTGAAGGCCTTGGGCGTGCCCGCAGGCGCAAAGATGCCGTAATACGGCAGGTCTTCCAAACCGCTCATACCGAGCTCCGAAAACGTCGGCACGTCTGGCAAAGCGACTTGCCGTTGACCCCCCAACACCGCCACGATGCGGACTTTACCGGCTTTGTGGTTTTCAATGAAGTCTGGCACTGACGCCACACCGGCAGCGATCTGGTTGCCCAGCATGTCGGCCATCATGGGCGCACTGCCGCGGTAAGGTGCAGACACCAAGTCGAGCTTGAATTTGTCAGCGATGACCTTGACCAAAAACTCAGGCGTTGAGGCTGGCGCAGGAATTCCAATCGCGCCCTTGCCACCCTGCGCTTTAGTCCACGCCAGATACTCAGAGAAGCTTTTAGCCGGGGTGCCGCCAGAGACCGCAAAGGCATTCACAAACGTCGCGAATCCCGCCACCGGCAGAAAGTCTTGTGCCGGTGCATAGCCTGGATTTTTTGTCACCATCGGCAAGATCGTGATGGTGTGGTCATGCGACAAAAACAGCGTGCTGCCATCGGCCGGAGCGACTTTCAAAGCCTGCGCCGCAATCTGCCCGCCAGCACCCGGTTTGTTCTCAACCATCACCGCCACGCCCAACTCGTCCTTGAGCTTTTCAGCCAAGATACGCGCCGCTGCGTCTGTCCCACCGCCCGGCGGAAAACCGACCAAGATTTTGATCGGTTTGAGAGGCTGCGCGATGGCCAAGCCAAGGCTGCAGCAGACTGCCAAAGTCGTGGCATAACGAGCGACTGAAGCCAGTCCGTGGCGGCGGGTAAAAATCATGGTGAAGCTCCTGCGTTTGGAAGAAAGCATGTTGTTGGACGAACGCGCAATTTTGCTACGGATTTTGGGGGAATCAGCCAGCTGGCATCGGTGTCGTCCAGCTAGTTAAAATCTTAGGTTTCGTCCCCGCAATGAGAACGTTTCAGTCGCGGCACGTTTTCACTTCATAAAGTCCCCATGAGCAACGCCCCCACCCTACCGGTCCAGCCTGTCGATCAACCCGGCCTGCAATCTCTGTCCAAATCGTTTGAGCCCGCAGCGCTCGAAGCGCATTGGGGTCCGGCTTGGGAGCAAAGCGGCCTGTACGAGCCGACGCTGGACGCCGACAAGCCGTCGTTTGCGGTTCAGCTGCCACCGCCCAACGTGACCGGCACGTTGCACATGGGCCATGCGTTCAACCAGACCATCATGGACTCGCTGGCGCGCTATCACCGGATGTCGGGCGACAACACGCTGTGGGTGCCAGGCACCGACCACGCAGGTATCGCCACGCAGATCGTCGTGGAGCGCAAGCTCGCCGGCGAAGGCAAGACACGGCACGACTTAGGGCGCAAAAACTTTGTTGCCAAAGTCTGGGAGTGGAAAGAAGAGTCTGGCTCGACCATCACGCGACAAATGCGGCGCATGGGCGACTCGGTTTCCTGGAAGCACGAGTACTTCACCATGGACCCGAAAATGTCCAAGGTCGTCACCTCGACTTTTGTGCAGCTCTACGAGCAAGGCCTGATTTACCGCGGCAAGCGCCTCGTCAACTGGGACCCGATTTTGAAATCGGCGGTGAGCGACTTGGAAGTTGAGAGCGAAGAAGAAGACGGCTTCATGTGGCATATCCGCTACCCGCTGGCCGATGGCTCGGGCTCTTTGACAGTGGCCACCACCCGCCCTGAAACCATGCTCGGCGACGTCGCTGTGATGGTCCATCCAGAGGACGAACGCTACAAGCACTTAATCGGTCAAGCCGTCAAACTGCCGCTGTGCGATCGCGAGATTCCGGTGATTGCCGACGATTACGTCGACATCGCTTTTGGCACGGGCGTGGTCAAGGTCACGCCGGCTCATGACACCAACGACTATGCCGTCGGCCAACGCCACAAGCTGCCGATCATCGGCGTGCTGACGCTGGACGCCGCCATCAACGACAACGCGCCCGAAAAGTACCGCGGCTTAGACCGCTTTGTGGCGCGCAAGGCCGTGGTGGCTGACCTAGAAGCGCAGGGCTTTTTGGTTGAGGTGAAAAAGCACAAGCTGATGGTGCCGCGTTGCGCCCGCACCGGCCAGGTGATCGAGCCGATGTTGACCGACCAATGGTTTGTCGCCATGAACAAGGTCAGCCCGCAAGACCCCACCGGCAAGTCGATCGCGCAAAAAGCCATTGATGCGGTTGACAGCGGCGCCGTGAAGTTCGTGCCCGAGCAATGGGTCAACACCTACAACCAGTGGATGGGCAACATTCAAGACTGGTGCATTTCGCGCCAGCTCTGGTGGGGCCATCAAATTCCGGCTTGGTACGACGAAGACGGCCAAGTCTATGTCGCGACCAATGAAGAGGACGCTCAGAAACAAGCCCCCGGCAAAACGCTGCGCCGCGATGAAGACGTGCTCGACACTTGGTATTCATCCGCGTTGGTGCCTTTTTCGTCATTAGGCTGGCCGGAAAAAACCAAAGAGCTGGATCTTTTCTTGCCTTCCAGCGTGCTGGTCACCGGCTACGACATCATCTTTTTCTGGGTCGCCCGGATGATCATGATGACGACGCACTTCACCGGCCAAGTGCCTTTTCACCACGTGTACATCCACGGCTTGGTGAAAGACGCTCAGGGCAAAAAAATGAGCAAGTCCGAGGGCAATGTGCTGGACCCGGTGGATCTGATTGATGGCATCGAATTGGCGCCGCTGTTAGACAAGCGCTCGCAAGGCCTGCGCAAACCCGAGACCGCACCGCAAGTGCGCAAGAACACCGAGAAAGAATTCCCGGCCGGCATCCCAGGCTACGGCGCTGATGCGCTGCGCTTCACCTTTGCCTCGCTGGCCAGTTTGGGCCGCAGCATCAACTTTGACAGCAAACGCTGCGAAGGCTATCGTAATTTCTGCAACAAGCTGTGGAACGCCACCCGCTTCACGCTGATGAACTGCGAAGGCCAAGACTGTGGGCTCGAAAAACACACCAAGGAGCAATGCCAACCCGGCGGTGAATTCCACAACTACATGAGCTTCTCGCAAGCCGACCGCTGGATTGCGTCGACGCTGCAACGCGCCGAAGCTGACGTCGCCAAAGGCTTTGCCGACTACCGGCTCGACAACGTCGCCGGCAGCATCTACCAGTTTGTCTGGGACGAGTTTTGCGACTGGTACCTGGAAATCGCCAAGGTGCAAATTCAAACCGGCACCGAGGCCGAACAACGCGCCACGCGCCGCACCTTGATCCGCACGCTGGAAGCTATTTTGCGTTTGGCGCATCCGGTGATTCCGTTCATCACCGAAGAGCTCTGGCAAAAAGTCGCGCCGGTGGCCGGCCTGCCGGGCCGCTTCATCAGTGAAGCGCACTACCCGACCAGCCAACCGCAAAAAATCGATGCGCAAGCCGAAGCCCACGTGGCCAAGCTGAAGACGTTGGTCGACGCCTGCCGTAATCTGCGCGGTGAAATGAATGTGTCACCCGCACTGCGTATGCCGCTGCTGGTGCTGGGCGACACCGACTTCATGCGCACAGCTGCGCCCGTCATCAAGGCGCTGGCCAAGCTCAACGACGTGCAAGTGTTTGAAAACGAAGCCACTTGGGCCACGGCCGCGCAAGGCGCGCCAGTCGCCGTGGTTGGGGAGGCCCGCATTTGTTTGTTTGTCGAGGTCGATGTGGCCGCAGAAAAAGCCAGGCTTGGCAAAGAAGCCACCCGGCTTGAAGGCGAGTTGGTCAAGGTCAACGCCAAACTGGCGAACGAGGCCTTCGTTAACAAAGTGCCGCCGGCCGTGCTGGAGCAAGAGAAAAAGCGGCTGACCGACTACACCGCCACGCTTGAAAAACTTCGGGATCAATTGGCTCGTTTGAACTAATGCACCCGCCATAGCTCGACAAAGGGCGTCAGACAAAAGCGCGCATTCATGTCAGACCGAATCTTTTTGACATGTGAATGCCGCTTTTGAGCTTTCCAACAGCTCAGCCTGTGTTACTTTGGACGTAATCCGACACACATTTACAGGAAGCACATGACCCAACGCACCGCCGTCCGAAAAGCCGTTTTCCCAGTTGCTGGCCTCGGCACCCGATTTTTGCCCGCCACCAAAGCCCAGCCGAAAGAGATGCTGCCTATCGTCGACAAGCCGCTGATTCAGTACGCGGTCGAAGAAGCCTACGCCGCCGGCATTCGCCACATGATTTTTGTGACCGGCCGCAACAAGCGCGCTATTGAAGACCATTTCGACACCGCCTACGAACT
>CANCCE010000031.1 GCA_947374505.1 Comamonadaceae bacterium
TTTGGGCGTGGAAAGATCTTGCCCAACATCGTTGCCGGCGTGATCGTCGGGGTGGTGGCGCTGCCGCTGGCGATGGCCTTTGCGATTGCCTCCGGCGCCAGGCCGGAGCATGGCATTTACACCGCCATTGTGGGTGGCCTGATGGTGTCGGTTTTGGGTGGCAGTCGGGTTCAAATCGCCGGCCCGACCGGCGCTTTCATTGCTATTTTGGCTGGGGTCACGCTCGAATTTGGCTTTGAAGGCCTGCAACTGGCAACCTTGATGGCGGGTCTGATTCTGGTCATCATGGGTTTGACGCGGATGGGTGGGGTCATCAAGTTCATTCCGATGCCGGTGATTGTTGGCTTCACCGCCGGCATTGCTGTGATCATCTGGGTCGGCCAATGGCGCGATTTTCTGGGCTTGCCCAAGGTGGGCGGAGAGCATTTTCATCAGAAGCTGGTGAACTTGCTTGAAGTGCTGCCGCAGTTGCACATGCCGACAACGGCGATGTCATTGCTGAGCCTGCTGCTGGTCCTTTTTTCGAATCGTGTGCGCGGCATCAAGCAGGTGCCCGGCCCGCTGGTGGCGTTGGTCGCCGCCACAGCCTTGCAGGCGCTATTTCACTTTGACGGTATTGCCACGATCGGCACGGCTTTTGGCGGCATCCCGCAAGGCCTGCCGAGTTTTTCTTTTCCCCGCATCACGCTGGAGCAAGTGATTCCGCTGATCGGACCGGCCTTCACGATTGCGATGTTGGGCGCTATTGAATCCCTGCTGTCGGCGGTGGTGGCTGACGGCATGACCGGCACCAAGCACGACTCCAACCAAGAGCTGATCGGCCAAGGCTTGGGCAACATCGTCGCACCGCTGTTTGGCGGCTTTGCGTCGACTGGTGCGATTGCCCGCACCGCCACCAATATTCGCAACGGCGCGACCAGTCCGCTGGCCGGCATCACGCACACGCTGACCTTGGTCTTGGTGGTTGTCTTCATGGCCCCCTACGCGGCGCACATTCCCTTGGCTTGTTTGGCTGCGATCTTGTTCGTGGTTGCCTACAACATGAGCGAGCTCAAGCATTTTGGGCATATCGTGATGAGTGCGCCCCGGGCGGACGTGGCCATTTTGCTGATCACCTTTGCCCTGACGGTTTTTGCCGACCTCGTGGTGGCGGTCAACATCGGCGTCATTCTGGCGATTCTCCAGTTCCTGCGCAGGATGTCAGAAACCGTGGCGGTGCAGGAGCTGGCCAATGACAATCTGAAGACCGAGCTGACCGCGCTGGGTTTGGACGCGATCCCCAAGGGCTTGATGGTTTATGAAATTGACGGACCGTTCTTCTTTGGTGCCGTTGATAAATTTCAGCAGGTGCTGATGGCCATCCATGCCGAGCCCAAGGTGGTGATTCTCAGATTGCGCCGCGTGCCTTTCATGGACATCACGGGCATTCAGACCCTGGAAGACGTCATCAACAAGTTGCACAAGCGCGGTGTGCGGACGGTGCTTTGCGAAGCCAATGACCGCGTCCGCAGCAAGCTGTGGAAAGCCGGCGTGGTGCAACTGTTGGGCCGCCAGGACTTTGACGACCAATTTGCCAGTGCGCTGGCCAGCGCCGTCCAATGGTTGGCAGACAGCGAGCCGGTCATCGCTGAACCGTCGACTTAACGAAGGTCAGTGCTTTTTAGGCGCCGGCGCCAGAGCGGCCAGCATCGCAGCCAACACAATCAGGCCGCCACCGACCAAGGTTCGGGTGCTGAACTCGGCGGCACCCAGCCAAGCCGAGGACACGCTGGCGAACAACAGTTCGGTCAGCATGACCAAGGCCGTGGTGCTGGCGGCGAGCCGGGCAGCGCCGTATTGCAGCGCCAAATTACTCGCCATGAAAGCCAGGCACAGGCCGATGGCGACCGGCACACCCGCCATGGCAAAAGCCGGTGCCGGCACGATGCCTGCGCCCATGCCCAACAGCGCTGCGGCGATGGCCATCAGGGCGCCGCCGCCAAACATCGCCAGCATGCGCGACTCGCTTGGCGTGTTGCCATGTTTGCGCAGCAGCACATTGGTCATCGCAAAGCACAGCCCGCCCGCCAACGCCAGTCCATCGGCAAGGCTGTTGGGCACCGGCCAGGGCGACTCGGGGGACTTCAGCACAATGATCACGCCGCCCAGTGCCAGCAGCAGACGCAGCAGTGAACCCGTGGTCGGCTTTTCACCCAACATGGCCCAGGCGATCAATACCGACCACGCCGGCATCAGATAAAACAGCAGCACCACGCGGACCACGTCGCCGACGGTCACGGCCCAGTTGAAGCCAACGTTGGTCAGACCGGCGGCCACCATCAACGCCAGCAGACCCCGATGCTTCACCAGGACGCGCCAAGCGCCAGGCTTCCACGCCAGCACGCCGAGGGTGGCCAGCACGTAGATGAGTGTGGTGGACCACAGCGGGTGCAAGCCGTGGCTCTGCATGTCGCGAAATGGCCACCATGAAACGCCCCAGACCAGAGCGTTGATGACCAGCGCGCCAACCGCCAACAGGCTAGTGCGACTTGTCACTGCGGGCGAGCCTGAGCAAGTTGTCGACTTGGTCTTTGTACTTGATGCAGTTGTTTTGGTGCCAGCGGCGGATGAGCCACATGAAGCCGGCCACGAGGACGCCAAAACCGGTGATGGCCGCAAAGGCCGAGAGGCCGAGCCCGGTCGACAGGCTGTAGCCCCCGCCCAGCGCCAGAATGCAGGCTTGTTCGTTGAAGTTCTGCACGGCAATCGAGCGACCTGCGCCCATCAGGTTGTGGCCTCTGTGTTGCAGCAGGGCGTTCATGGGGACGACCAAAAAGCCGCCGAGTCCGCCCAGCAAAATTAAAAATGGCGCGGCCAGCCAAACGTTGTCAATGAAGTTCATCAAGATCACCAGCACGCCCATAGCGATGCCGAGCGGCATGACACTGGTGGCCTGATCGAGTCGCATGCGCATGGACGCTAGCACCGCACCGACCGCTGTGCCAATGGCGACGACACCAACCAGAGATGAGGCTTGTGTGGTGCTGTAGCCCAACGCGGCGGCGCTCCAAGCCAGCACGATGTAACGCAGATTGCCGGAGACGCCCCAAAACAGCGTCGTCGTGGCCAATGAGATCTGGCCCAGTTTGTCTTGCCACAAGGCTGCATTGCAGTGCCAGAAGTCGGGCAGCAATTGCAGCTTGTTGCGCGGCATCGGGCGCATCTCGACGCCGGTGTGTGGAATGCGGGTGTTGAACCAAGCGGCCAGGATGTAGACGAAGATCAGGCAGCTGATGGCCGCCTCGGCCGGGGTGTCGACGCCGGTGTCAATGAACGGGAAATTGATCGACAGCAGCGCAGTGGAGATATGGTTGCCAACCAACTGGCCGCCCATTAGCACGCCCAAAATGATCGAAGCGATGGTGAGGCCCTCGATCCAGCCGTTGGCCTTGACCAGTTGCGAGGCCGGCAGCAGTTCGGTCAGGATGCCATATTTGGCAGGAGAATAGGCCGCCGCGCCCAATCCGACGATGGCATAAGCCATCAGTGGGTGCGATCCAAACAACATCATCATGCAGCCAACCACCTTGATGGCATTGCTGATGAGCATGACATTGCCCTTGGGCCGCGCGTCTGCCAGTGCCCCGACAAATGGGGCCAGGACGACATAAAAAAGGGCGAACATGGGCACCAATGCGGCGGGCTGCCACTTGGGGGCACCGCTGTTGCGCAGCAACTCGACGGCGACCACGAACAGCGCGTTATCGGCCAGTGAGCTGAAAAACTGCGCAGCCATGATCGTGTAAAAACCGCGCTTCATAAAGCTATCGTAGTCACGGTCTGTATCGCGTCAGGCAGTTGGGCAACGGCAAAAAAAATGGCAGGTCTCCGAAGGAATAGAGGTTTATAGCATGCTGGTCGATGCCAAAATGAAGGGGCGTTGATCCTTCGACATTTGCCCGGGCCTTGGCCACGGGCTTACCTTGAGCCATAGCACCATGCCCCGCCCGATACTTTCGACCGTTCATACCGATGCACTGCGCCATAACTTGGTACGCATGCGGGCCGCTGCCGGCGACGCGCGCGTCTGGGCTATCGTCAAAGCCAACGCCTACGGTCACGGCATTGAGCTGTCGTTCGACGGCCTGCGCAGCGCCGATGGTTTTGCCGTGCTCGACTTGGGTGAGGCGCAGCGCCTGCGTGCGCTCGACTGGCGCGGGCCGATCTTGTTGTTAGAGGGTATTTTTGAAGCCCGCGACCTGGAGCTGTGCTCGCGCCTGGGCCTCTGGCATGTGGTGCATTGCAACGAACAAATCAATATGCTGGCCGCGCACAAAACGCAATTGCCCCACCGCGTCTTTCTCAAAATGAATTCGGGGATGAACCGTCTCGGCTTCACGCCCGAGCGTTTTCGGGCGGCATGGACGCGGCTGAACGCGCTGCCACAAGTCGACGATATTTCCCTGATGACGCACTTTAGCGATGCTGACGGGCCGCTGGGTATTGCCGCTCAACTGCAAGCCTTTGAGGCCGTGACGCACGACTTGCCAGGCGAACGTTCTTTGAGCAACAGCGCCGCCATGTTGCGGCATGGTGATGCGCTGGCCGAGCGCTCTGACTGGGTCCGACCCGGCATCGGCGTCTATGGCAGTGCGGCAGATTTTCCGCAGCACAGCGCCGCCGACTGGGGCTTGCGGCCGACCATGACGCTGAGCGCGCGTCTCATTGGCGTGCAGCAGTTGGCGTTGGGCGACAGCGTCGGCTACGGCTCGCGGTTTCGGGCTGAACGCGCCATGCGTATCGGTGTGGTCGCTTGTGGTTATGCCGACGGCTATCCCCGCCATTGCGACACCGGCACGCCGGTGCTGGTGTCTGGCGTGCGCACGCAGCTGGTGGGTCGGGTCAGCATGGACATGCTCACGGTCGATCTCACGCCCGTGCCCGACGCCCGCATTGGCAGCGATGTGACTTTGTGGGGCAACGCGGCCAATGGCGCCGTGCTGTCGATCGATGAAGTCGCTCATGCGGCTGGCACCGTGAGTTACGAGCTCATGTGTGCGGTTGGTTCGCGGGTTCCGTTCGCATCCGATTGAAGCTTGTATGCAAATTTGTTATATCTGGCAGTGTGAAATCGCACTTGCCTACTAGCAGAAATACAGCGAAAGTCGACACTCTTTCTCATTCAAGCGTAAATACACCATGACCACTCGACGCCACCTTTCCAGCATGCTGGCCGTCACGGCCCTTTCGGCCTTGATGGCTTTGCCTCACGTTGCCGTTGCGCAGGCTTTCCCTAGCAAGTCGATCCGGCTGGTCGTGCCTTTTGGCGCTGGCGGCGTGGCCGACCTGACGGCCCGTACCGTGGCGCAAAAACTCAGCGAGTCGCTGGGTCAGCCGGTGATTGTGGACAACCGGCCGGGCGCGGGAGGCGTGGTCGCCGGCGACTTGGTGGCCAAGGCCGATCCGGACGGTCATACGCTGCTGTTGATGTCTAACGGCACGGCGGTGACCGCCGGGCTGTTCAAGTCATTGCCGTTTGACACGCTGCGCGATTTCACACCTGTGTCGACGCTGGGTTTCTTTGACATCGCCATCATCACGCAGGCCGACTCGAAGTTCAAAACGCTGGGTGATTTGCTGGCCTATGGCCGCGCTAATCCGGGCAAGTTGAACCTCGGCAGCATCAACATCGGCAGCACGCAAAACTTGGCTGCTGAACTGTTTAAAAGCAGTGCCGGCGTCGATATGCAGATCGTGCCGTTCAACGGCTCGCCCGCTGTCATCACCGCCATGCTGGGCGGTCAGATTGATGCCGCCGTCGAAATCCTGGCGCCGGTGCTGCCGCAGATCAAAGCCAAGGCCTTGCGTGCTTTGGCAGTGACGGGCGCCAAGCGTGCGAGCGTCTTGCCCGATGTGCCGACGGCCAAAGAAAGCGGTGTGACCAATTTTGAAGCGGCCAGTTGGAACGCCATCGCCGCGCCCGCCAAGACGCCGAAAAGCGTGATCGCTCGCCTGAACAAAGAGATCACCGCCGCGCTCAATTCGCCAGAGGTTAAAAAGAGCTTGGCTAAGCAAAACGTCGCGGCTCAAGCCAGCACGCCCGAGCAGGCCGCCGAGTTACTGGCCAGCGAAGTTAAGCGCTGGGGCGATGTGATCGTGCGCGCCAAAGTGCCGCAGCAGTGATTTAAAAAAACAACTCGGAGACATGCCTGTGCAGTTTGAACACATTGGAATGGTCGGTTACGGAGAAGTCGGCAAGGTCTTCAGCGCGGGCCTGAAGCCGCATGCAGCCCTCGTCAGCACTTGGGATTTGAAGTTGGCAGACACGGCGCAAGCGGCTGTGCTGCGAGTCCATGCGGGCGGCGTCGGTGTGGCGGTGGCCGACTCCATGGCGCAGCTTTGCGCTGAATCAAACCTGCTGATATCCGCCGTGACTGCGTCGAACACCTTGGCCGTGGCGCAAGCCGCCGCACCGCACATCCGGCCGGGCACGGTGTTTCTGGATTTGAATTCCGCATCGCCCGGCACCAAGCAGCAGGCGGCTCAATTGATTGACGCGGCCGGCGGCCATTACGTCGAAGCCGGCGTCATGACCTCGGTGCCGCCTTACGGCATTCGTGTGCCCATGCTGCTGGGCGGCACCCGCGCAGCCGAACTGGCTGAGCTATTGAAACTGTGGGGCTTGGATGCCCGCGCTGTGTCGGTTGACCTCGGCGTCGCCAGCGCCATCAAGATGTGCCGCAGCGTGATGATCAAGGGGCTCGAAGCACTGGTGATTGAAAGCTACGCCACTGCACGGGCCTACGGCGTCGAAGACCATGTGCTGCCGACACTGGTCGAGACGTTTCCGAGCATCGACTGGAGCCAACAGGGCGCGTATTTTTTCAGCCGCGTGGTGCAACACGGCAAACGCCGCGCCGAAGAAATGCGCGAAGCCGCCAACACCGTGCAAGAAGCCAGCTTTCCCCCGTTCATGTCGCAGGCGATCGCCGACAAACAGCAATGGGTCGCCGACCAGGCGGCACTCGGTCTGTTCGATGGCCTTGGCAAAGAGGCCACGTGGCAAGACTATGCCGATCGGCTGAGGGCGGCTTTTCCCAAGGCCTGAGGCATTCACCCCCCGGCGCAACCCATGCACACGCCCCGCACTGGCCCGACTCTGCCCAAGTTAAGCCTTGAGCTTTTGCACTGTTTCAACGCGGTTTTTCATGAACGCAGTGTCACCAAAGCGGCCGAGCGTCTGGGCCTCTCACAGTCAACCGTGAGTTCTGCACTGGGCAAACTCAGAGTCATCTATGCAGACCCGCTTTTTGTCCCTGGCAGCAGAAGCTTAGAGCCGACCTCGAAGGCGCTTGAAATCACTGAGTTTCTCGGGTCGGCTTTGCAACAGATTGAGAATTCAGTCATCCCTCGATCGGCCTTTCAGCCGGGCACGACAACCGCACGGTTCCAGATCGCCATGGTGGATTTCGCGCAGGACCGGTTGCTCCCGGAGTTGACTCGGGTCATCGCCAAAGAGTCGCCAGGCTTGCGCTTGTCGGTCACTTCGCTGGCGATCGACACGGTTGAAGAAAGTTTGGCGTCGCAACGGCTGGATCTGGCGATTGCCTCGACCCGGCTCACCCTGAAAAAAGTTCGTTACAGCAAAATTTACGAAGAAAAATTTATCTGTATCCTCCGGTCGGGCCATCCCATGGCGCAGGTCAAATGGACGCCCGAAAGCTATGCACAGTTGAATCATCTGCAGGTCTCGCCCACCGGCTCGGGGTATGTCAGCATCATTGATCGGGCCTTGGCCGAGCGCGGGCTGAAGCGCAATGTGGTGCTCTTCATGCCCAACTACCGCTTGGCGGCCCGAATGATTGCCATGAGTGATTTGATCGCCTTGATGCCCGTGGCCATTGCAGAGGACATGGCCAAGACCTGCGATATCCACATCAAAGAGCCGCCGTTGCACCTCCCACTCCTGCCGGTGATCCAGATGTGGCACGAAAGAAGTCACCCGGATCCGCTGCACCGCTGGCTCCGGCAGCGATTGGTCCAGCTGTGTCAATAGGCCCATGAAAGCGTGACGCTATTGATTTCACCGATGTGCTTTATCGGTGAAATCGGATTCCCTAGACCCTCTCATCGCACTAATATGCCGTCAATCTGAAGCAGATCCCTCTGCTGAACAGCGCGACACAGAAGGCGGCGGCGAACCCTTGACTACATCCAGACTGACCAGCGTCCTTGACGGCGTTCGCATCGTCGATTTGACGCGAAACATTGCCGGTCCTGTCGCCACCATGATGGCGGCAGAAATGGGTGCTGACGTGATCAAGGTGGAGCCTCCCGGCGGCGACGAGATGCGGACTTGGCCGCCATTTGTCGACGATGAGAGCGTCTATTTTGTCAGCTGTAACCGGGGCAAGCGCAGCATTGCACTGGACTTGAAGCTGGAGGCAGACCGGGACATTCTTCGACGTCTCGTCAAGACGGCGGATGTGGTGGTTGAAAACTACCGACCTGGCACACTTGAAAAGCTGGGTGTGGGATGGACCGATTTCAAGGCACTCAACCCACGCTTGGTTTGGCTGTCCGTGACCGGTTACGGCAGAACCGGGCCAGGCGCCCGTGCGCCCGCCTACGACTCGATGATCCAAGCCTTCACCGGGATGATGGGCATCACCGGCGAGCCCCAAGGAAAACCGGTGCGTTCGGGGGGATCGCCGATCGATATCGCCACCGCGTATCTGGCCTGGGGTTCGATCATGACGGGCATCTACACCGTCGAAAAAACCGGCAAGGGCATCCTGCTGGAGGTCTCGCTCATGGAGTCCGCCTTGGGGTTCATGCATGCCTATCTCCAGGGCGCCTTGCTGGACATGCCGCTCCCCGGCCGCATGGGTTCAGAAACGATGGGCATGTACCCGATGGGCGCGTTCGACACCCGTGATGGCGAACACTGCTTGCTTCAAGTCAGCAATGACATTCAATGGACCAGGTTTTGCAATTTGCTGGGGGCCGTCGAGCTGTCGGGCGACCCCCGCTTTGAAAGCAATCAGCTGAGAGTTCAAAACCGAGACCTTCTAAGGCCCTTGGTTCAAGCTTATTTGATCCAGAAAACGGCACCTGAGTGGGAGGCGCTGTTGCTGGAAGTGGGCGTGCCTGCAAGTCATGTCAAACCGGTGAGCAAGGTGGCGATGAACCCACAGGTGAAGGCTCGCCAGATGGTCAAGTCAACGCGTTTGGGCAATGGGCGTGAGATCCCGACTTGGGGTGTTCCGGTCAAAGCCGATGAAAACATGGGCTCCCGCATGCTGTCGGTGCCGCAACGGGACCAGCACCGTGAAGAAATCTTGGCCGAAATTAAACAACGCTAGACCTAGCAGGAGAGCAACATGATGTACAAAGATTTGATCGTTGAAAAGCGTGGGCGGGCCGTGTGTGTCACGCTGAATCGGCCCGAGCGGATGAACGCGATCAGTGTGGAAACTTCCAACGAACTGTTGCACGTCCTCACCGCCTACAGAGACGACCCTGAGCAGTGGGTGATGATCATCGGCGCAGCCGGGCAGAAGGCTTTTTGCAGTGGCATGTATGTCACCGAGGCCGCACAAAAGACGCAAGAAAAAGGGCGCACCGAGGGCTACACGATCTTCAAGCCGTGGACGGACATGATGCAGTCGATTCAAAAGCCGTTCATCTGCGCGGTGAACGGCTATTGCATTGGCGGGGGCTGGCATTTGGTCGCCGACAGCGACATCGTCATCGCCTCGGACAACGCCTCGTTCTTTGACACCCATGTCAACATCGGCCTGATCAACGGTGTGGAATCGGCGGGCCTGGCATTCAAGATGCCCTTGGGCATCGTCATGCGGATGGTGATTGAAGGGCGTCGCTTCAAGGTCAATGCGCAACAAGCGCTTCAGTGGGGCTTGGTGTCAGAAGTCGTTTCCCCTGAAACGCTGATGGACAAGGCGTGGGAAATTGCCACCCACATCGCAGAGGAAGCCGCGCCACTGGCTGTCCAGGGCTCTAAAAAAGCCATCTTGGGCGCCCTCGATCGGGGTCCCGCTGAAGGCATTCCCTTCACGTGGAAAGTGCTCACCGACATTCAGGACACCGAAGATATCAAAGAGGGATTTCGTTCGTTCGTAGAAAAAAGAAAGCCTGTTTTCAAAGGGCGTTGAGTTTCATCGCTGGCGTGTTGAAGCAGGCTAAAAAACCAGAGACTAAGGAGACAAAAATGGGCAAACCTTTTTTTATATTGACGCGGGTGCCATCGCTGATCACGGCACTGCTCGGGCTATTTTTGGCTGGCTTTGGCCTCGTACATGCGCAAAGCGACTATCCCAACCGGCCGGTGAAAATAGTCGTCCCTTACCCTGCCGGCGGCACCACGGATGCGGTCAGCCGGCTGTACGCAAAAGAACTGGGCGATAAGTTGGGGCAGCAGTTCGTGGTTGAAAACAGGCCGGGCGGTGGAACCAATGTGGGCGCCGAAGCGGTCGCCAATTCAGCCCCTGATGGGCACACGTTGTTTGTCGTTCAAGCCGCGTCTCACGGCGTCAATCCTTCTTTGTTCAAGAAGCTCAATTACGATTCGGTCAAGGATTTTGCGGCGGTGGGGCAGATGGCGAGGACCGCCATGTTTTTGATTGCGAACCAGAAAGCACCGTTCAACAACATGAAAGAACTGGTCGCGTACGCCAAGGAAAATCCCGGCAAATTGAACTATGCCTCGCAGGGCAATGGATCCCCGGGACACTTGGGCGGCGCATTACTGACTTTGCGTACGGGCGTCAGTTTGGTGCACATCCCCTACAAAGGGGCTGCGCCGGCCTTGGCAGATATTGCCAGTGGTGAAACGCAAATGGGTTTTCTGTCCTACGACGGTGTGGCCAAGGGTCTGGTCAAGGCTGGCCGTTTGAAGGTTTTGGCCGTGGCTGCTGCCGAGCGCTGGGTCAATGAGCCTTCCATTCCCTCGATGGCTGAATCTGGCGTGCTGGATTTTCAGGTCTTGAGTTTCTTTGGTCTGTCGGCCCCCGCCAAGACGCCTGAGGCCGTGCTCGAAAAATTGAGCAAGGCCATGCGCGAGATCGGTGCGCGGGAAGATATCAAGCAGAAAGTGTTGGATATGGGGCTCGCCCCCATGTCCATGACTCGGCAGGAAATGACCCAATTCATCAACGCGGAAATTGATTACTGGCGACCTGTGGTGAAAGCGACCGGCGTCACGATTGACTGATCACCCTGGCGTGTTGCACGGGGACCCCTATGAATTTCGATCTCACATCTGAACAAAAAGAGTTGATGGAGGCCGTGCGGCGGTTTGTCGATGGGCGGGTCGACCCGCGTATGGGCGCCATCGAAGCTGCCAATCAATTTCCAGATGATTTGATCGGTGAAATTGCTGCGATGGGACTTTTCGGCATCAGTATTCCAGAGGCTTACGGTGGCTCAGGGTTGTCACATTTCAGCCGGGTCCTGGTGCATCAAATGGCGGGGCGGACCGGCTTTGGTTTCGCCGGCTTATTGGCTTCACACACCGGCATTGGGACAGAGGGGCTGGTCGCCATTGGCAACCAAGACCAGAAGCAGCGATACCTTCCTAGGATGGCGACGGGCGAACTGCGCGCGGCGTTTGCGTTGACCGAACCTGAGGCCGGATCCGATGCCGGAGCTGTTAAAACCACCGCTCAAAAAAAGGGCAGCAAATACCTGCTGAACGGTGTCAAGCACTACATCAGTGGCGGGGCCACTGCGGGGCTCATCACGGTGGTTGCGCGCACCGGAGGTGCCAATTCCAAGGAGTTGAGTGTATTTTTGGTGGAGCCCCATTTCCCGGGGTTCCGGGTCAGCACGAAGACCTATCAAACCATGGGGAGCCGCGGGCATGCGGTAGCCGAACTGTTTTTTGAAGATTGTGAAGTGCCTGAAGAAAATCGCCTTGGTGAAGAAGGCGGTGGTTGGATTGCGGCGGTGAAGACCCTCAATGAGGGACGGCCACTGGTGGCGGCCCGCTGCATCGGCGCGTGCGAGCGACTCTTGGAAGTGTCTGTCGACTACGCGCGGAGCCGGCAGCAGTTTGGTCGCCCGATCGGAGATTTTCAAGCGATCCAGATCATGCTGGCGGACATGGCCATGCGGACTGAGGCTGCCCGTTGGCTGACTTACCGTGCAGCACACCTCGCAGACGAAGGCCTTCTGACGCGTGAAAGCGTTTCTATGGCCAAGCTTTTTGCCTCCGAAACGCTGGCTTTCGTTGCGGATGCCGCGGTCCAGATTCAAGGCGGCGCTGGCTACATGGTGGGCAACCCAGTCGAGCGTTTTTACCGTGATGCGCGTGTCACACGGATCTACGAGGGAACCTCCGAGATACAGCGCTCGATCATCGCCAAGTCTCTATTGCGTTAGTGCATCGACCCTGCCGGGTCGATGGCGGCCAAGCGTCTTCAGTCGACTTTCACCCGCCCCGAAGAAATCACTGGTTTCCAGCGGGCGATTTCGCTGGCAATCAGTTGGCCAAAGACCTCTGGCGCGGAGGGCGTGGCGACCGCGCCTTCGTTGTTCAGACGGTTCTTCAGTTCAGCCGAATTCAGCGCGAGATTGATCTGGGCATTCAGCTTGCGCACGATATCTGGCGGTGTCGCTGCGGGCGCCACAACGCCGTACCACTGGTCAGCTTCAAAGCCTTTGTAGCCACTTTCCGCCACGGTTGGAACATCGGGCAGCGCGTCAACGCGTTTCGGTGACGATACGGCCAACGCACGCAGCTGACCGTTCTTGATTTGTGCCAGCACCGCAGGCGCGCCCGTGAACACCAGCTGAATTTGGCCACCCAGCAAGTCAGTGACCGCAGGACCTGTGCCGCGATAAGGAATGTGCTGAAACGATGAGCCGGTTTGCAAGTTGAAGTATTCGGTGGCGAGGTTGGCGGCGCTGCCATTGCCGCCCGAGCCATAGTTGAGTTGGCCTGGGCGTGACTTGCTCAGCGCCACCAGTTCTTGCACCGACTTGGCGGGCACGGAAGGATTGACCACCAGCACATTGGGCACGCGTGCAACCCAGGCCACAGGCGCAAAGTCAGTCACCGGGTTGTACGGCAGCTTGGGGTAGAGGCTGGGGTTGACGGCCAGGGTGCCGATGTGGCCCATCAGCAAGGTGTAGCCATCGCCGGCTGCCTTGGCCACTTTGTCGGCGCCAATGCTGCCGCCGGCACCGGGCACGTTTTCAATGACGACGCTTTGGCCCCAGGCCTTGCTGAGTTCCTGGCCGATCGAGCGCG
The DNA here is from genome assembly GCA_947374505.1 of Comamonadaceae bacterium. GTDB lineage: Bacteria > Pseudomonadota > Gammaproteobacteria > Burkholderiales > Burkholderiaceae_C > Polaromonas. Next base: position 13,253 of record CANCCE010000031.1, read on the forward strand.
CCAGAATGTCGGTGCTGCCACCCGGTGTGAAGGGGACGATCATGCGAATCGGCTTGTTGGGATAGTTGGCAGCAGCGTTGGTTTGCGCTTGCGCAGGGAGCATCGCAGTCACGCCGAGAACGAGTAGCAAGGCTGGCAACATAGTCAGTGTTGAGGTGCGCATGGTGGATCGATGAGTAGAGAAGGTCATGGTCATTACTTTGAAAATTCGGCTTTTTCACCGGGTTTAAGAGCCAGCACACGGGTGCTGGTCGCCCCCAGAGCTTGGATGAATTCTGCGGGTGTGCCTTTGCCAAGCGGATTGGCGCCATAGTGCATCGGAATCACCGTCTTCGGCTTGAGCCATTCGCGCGTGGCAAAGGCGGCGTCTACCGGGCCCATGGTGAAGTTACCGCCAATCGGCATCAACACCAAGTCTGGCTTGTAATAGTCGCCGATGAATTTCATGTCGCCGAAGAGCCCGGTGTCGCCCATGTGGTAGATCTTGAAGCCGTCCTCAAGTTCAATGATGTAACCGAGGGGCTCTCCGCCGACATGGGTTTCGCTCTGGCCGGTGGTGGCGTTTTTCCACACCAGCACTGATGAATGTTCCGCATGCACCGCGGTCACATGGATGCCGGGCACCGGTGTCAAGATGCCGCCCTTGTTGAAACGCGGCAGCAGTTCAGGCGGCAAGATACCCAGTAGAGCCGCAGACTGGTTCATGTCGCCAGGCGCGTACATCGGTATCTTGTGCATCAGCGCCAGTGCAGGCGCATCAGCGAAATGGTCGAAGTGACCATGGCTGACCAGCAGCACATCGACCTTGCCCAGCGCATCCAAGTTTTTGTAGATCGCCGGGGTCAGAGGATTGAGCTTCAGCCAAGGGTCAACGACGATGACTTTGCCGCCGGGCGAGGTGATGCGAAAAGCCGATTGTCCGAGCCAAAGGACTTCAGTCTTGCCGCTTTGTGCCGCAGCCATATCCGTCGCCAAAGACAGGCCCAAGGCCATCAGAGCGGCCAAGCCGGTGAATAAATGACGGCGTGAAAACAATTGAGTGAACATTGATACTCCTTCGTTACGAGTTTTTTGGAATCCATTCGGCTGCCGCAAAGAGACCTTGAACAACGGCCTCAAAACTCCATCACACACTGTACGAATAAGTCGATGAAAAGGACAAGGCATAGCAGCTATAGCAAAACACTACACATAAGCCTGAATGGCTTGTTTAACCACCGAGGCAACCATCGCCCGGACTTCTTTGTGGGTCTCGGTGCTGGGCCTGCGCGCCGAGCTCACCAGCATCAACTCGCTCATGAGCCGAGGGCTGTGCAAGGCGTGGGTTGAAAACGGATGCGGCTCTTGAAAATGACTCAGGGTATAGGGCGGCAGCACGGCAAAGCCCAGGCCTTCGCGCACCAAGTCAAGAATCGCGTTCAGGCCGTCAACTTCCATGACGATGTTGGGCGTGCAGTTCATGCGCACGAACTCGGTGTCAATCAGGATGCGAAAAGTGTTTGGCCGACTCGGCACAATCAGCGGCAGCTTAGCCAGGTCGGCCAGCGGCATCTGCTCTTGTAATGGGACACCCGGGTGGTTTTCGGCACTGGCTTCTGAAGAAATCAACACCAGCGCTTCGCGGTGCAGCAGGTTGACGTCCATGTCGGGCGAATGCGGTGTGTTGTAGAGCAGCGCCATGTCGAGCCGACCTGAGCGCAGGCTTTCTTGCATCGGCATCGAAAAGCCTTCTGTCAGCGTCAGTTGCGCATCGGGCAGGCGCCGCCTGAACTCGCGCGTCAGCGGCACAGCGACCAGTTTGCTCAAGCTCGGGGGCAAGCCAATCGAGACATGGCCGGCCAGTGCGCCGCGCACAGCACCCAGTTCTTCACGCGCCAAAGCCACTTGGTGCAAGATCCCGCGACCATGTTCCAGCAACACGCTGCCGGCTTCGGTCAGCGTCACGCCGCGGCCGTTGCGCCACAAAAAGGTCTGGCGCAATTCCACTTCGAGTTGCCGAACATGCCGGCTCAGCAAGGGCTGCGGCATGCCCAAGGCGGCTGCGGCGCGGGTGAAGCTGCCCAGTTCTGCCACGCGCACAAAAGACTCGATCTGCTTGAGGTCCATGCTTTATTTTCTAAATACCGAATGGGTTGTTATAGCAAAAATAAATAGCAGCTAGTGAGCGGGAAAGCCCCACAGCACCAGCGGAATCCCTAAAATTTGCGCATGCAAACTGCGATCCCCTGTCTTCTCATGCGTGGCGGCACCTCCAAGGGCCCCTTTTTTCTAGCGTCCGACTTACCGGCGGACTTGCCGACGCGAGACAAGGTTTTGCTGGCGGTGATGGGTTCGCCCGACCCGCGGCAGATCGACGGACTCGGCGGTGCCCATCCGCTGACCAGCAAGGCCGGCATCGTCTCCAAAAGCAGCACCCCGGGCGTCGACCTCGACTTTCTATTCGTCCAACTGCAGCCCAACAGCGACAGCGTCGACACCACGCCCAACTGCGGCAATATGCTGGCCGCTGTCGTGCCCTTTGCGCTGGAAACCGGCTTGGTGCAAGCGCCGGGCGACAGCACCACTTTGCGCGTGCTGACGCTCAACACCGACATGCAGTGCGACATCACGGTGCTGACACCGCAGGGTCCAAAGGGTCGTTATGTTGAGTACGCCGGGTCGGCACGCATCGATGGCGCGCCCGGCAGCTCAGCGCCCATCACCATCAATTTTCTCGACACGGCCGGTTCGGTCGCGCCCGGCCTATTACCCACCGGCCAAGTGCGCGATGTGATCGACGGGATTGAAGTCACCTGCATCGATAACGGCATGCCACTGGTGATGTTTTTGGCCAGCGCCGTCGGGCGCACTGGTTACGAAAGTGTGGCCGAACTCAACGCCGATACCGAGCTGAAATCCCGCCTTGAGACCCTGCGAATTGCCGCAGGGCACGCCATGCAACTCGGCGACGTGACAAGTAAAAATTACCCCAAGATGACGCTGATTGCGGCACCCCAGAGCGGCGGTACGGTGTGCACGCGCAGTTTTATTCCGCATGTTTGCCATGACGCCATTGGCGTGCTGGCGGCTGTCACGGTCGGCACGGCGTGTGTGCTGAAAGGCTCGGTCTGCGATGGAGTGGCGGTCATGGCCGAGGGCAATCCAAAAACAGTCTCAGTCGAACATCCAACGGGTGAGTTCAGCGTTGAGCTGGGGCTGGACCCGGCCCAACCGCAAAACGTCACGCGTGCAGCCTTGCTGCGCACTGCCCGTCTGCTGATGCGCGGCGAGGCACTCATTCCGCACGCGGTGTGGGCCGGCCGCTGAGCCATCCAACCAACAACTTCAAAACGAAAGACACTATGGCCAAAAAGCCCCTCATCATCGACTGCCACGGGCACTACACCACGGCACCCAAAGCGCTGGAGGACTGGCGCAACCGGCAGATCGCCAGCCTGGGCAATCCGTCCGCCGGACCGAAAGCAGCCGACCTGAAAATCAGCGACGACGAACTGCGTGAATCGATCGAGAGCAACCAGCTGCGCCTGATGAAAGAGCGCGGTAGCGACCTGACCATCTTCTCGCCGCGCGCCAGTTTCATGGCCCACCACATTGGTGACTTCAACACCTCGGCAACGTGGGCGGCGATTTGCAATGAGCTGTGCTTTCGCGTCAGCGAACTGTTCCCAGACCACTTCATCGGCGCGGCGATGCTGCCGCAGTCGCCCGGGGTTGATCCCGCCACTTGTATTCCCGAACTGGAGCGCTGCGTCAAAGAGTACGGTAACGTCGGCATCAACCTGAACCCCGATCCCTCAGGCGGCCACTGGACCTCGCCCTCATTGAGTGACAAACAGTGGTACCCGATTTACGAAAAAATGGTGGAGCACGACATCCCCGCCATGATCCATGTGAGCACCAGCTGCAACGCCTGCTTTCACACCACGGGTGCGCATTACCTGAACGCCGACACTACCGCTTTCATGCAGTGCCTGACCAGTGATTTGTTCAAAGACTTTCCGACGCTGCGCTTTTTGATTCCGCACGGCGGCGGCGCGGTGCCTTACCACTGGGGTCGTTTCCGCGGGCTGGCGCAAGAGCTCAAAAAGCCCTTGCTTGAAGAGCATTTGCTGAACAATATTTTCTTTGACACCTGCGTTTATCACCAACCCGGCATCGACTTGCTGAACACCGTGATCCCGGTGAAAAACGTTTTGTTTGCATCCGAGATGATCGGCGCTGTGCGCGGCATTGACCCGCAAACCGGCCACTACTACGACGACACCAAACGCTACATCGAGTCGTCCAAAATTCTCAGCGATGCGGACCGTTTTCAAATTTACGAAGGCAATGCGCGTCGGGTGTTTCCGCGCCTCGATGCCGCCCTCAAAAGCAAAGGTCAATGAACATGAGCGACAACCTCCACCTCTTCAATCAGCTCGGCATCGTCAAGCGCAACATCGTTCGCGCCGACAA
>CANCCE010000032.1 GCA_947374505.1 Comamonadaceae bacterium
GCCCATGACGATGACGGTCAGCCAGTCTTCAATCTTCAAGGGGATGACCGTGACTTCGTCCTGATCGGCAGGGTTTGTCACTTGGCCGGGTGGCTTGGTTGTTTCAGAGAGCAGTGACATAGGTAAAGGCGTAGAGCGTGGAGATTAGCGGCGCAGCTATAGCTCCGCAATTAGGGCTTACCTTGTGTGGTGGAGACGTTGACTCCCGCGGCATCTGGCGCTTTCAAGGTGTCGGCATTGTAGGACGGCCGATTTGTCCATCCCGCCCTAACCTGGTCTTAGACGAGATCTGCCAGCGCACGCATGTCCGTGAAGATGGCGTTCGCACCCGCGGCGCGCAAGGCATTTGGTGCGTCATGCCCGGCCTCGGCCGGGCTGTAGCCAAACACCGTGGCACCCGCTGCCACACCAGCCGCCACACCCGTGACCGTGTCTTCCACCACGGCGCAGCGTCTAGGGTCGACGCCCAAGGCCGCCGCTGCCGCCAGATAAACATCGGGAGCGGGCTTGGAACGCGGCATCTCGTGGCCGCTGAAGATGAAGTCCTTGAAATAGGGCATCAGGCCGCACTTGTCCAACTGCAACTCAACCTTGAAGCGGTCGGCGCCCGAGGCACAGGCAATCAGCCCGCCGTACAAAGCGTGGATTTTTGCCACGGCGGCAACCGCATTGGGGATGGCTTGCAGGCCCGCCACCAAGCCAAGGTTGCGCCGCTCCCGAAAGCGCAACATCCAGTCTTCGGTCATGGGCTGTCCGGTGCGCGTCTCGATCAAGACCCGCTCGTCTTTGACAGCTTTGCCAATGAAGATGCGCATGCATTCAGCCGGGGTGAGTGCCCAGCCGGACTCTTCCAGCATGTCGCGCAACACGCCATTGGTGATGGACTCGCTGTCAACCAACACGCCATCGCAATCAAATAAAACCGCTTGAAAATTCATCTGCAGATGATAAGGGGCAGAGGCTATACAAGAGAAATGCAGAGGAATCGACTCAATCGCGCAGCCGCGTTATGTCGAATCCCCGTCAACATAAAGCCAACGCCCGTCTTCGCGCACAAAGCGGCTTTTTTCATGCAACCGCGTGGCCTTGCCGCCCGACCGGTAGCGCGCCACAAATTCGACTTCCGCGGTGTCAGGGCCAGTGACTTGATGGCGCCTAACTTCCAGCCCCAGCCAACGCACATCAGGTTCGAAATCCAACGCGTCGGGTCGCGTGCTGGTATGCCATGTGGCGCGCAGGTAGTCGGCCTGTTGCAAGACAAAGGCGCTATAGCGGGAACGCATCAACGCCTCGGCGTCGGGCGCTGGCGATTCAAGCCAATGATCTAGATAGCGGCCGCAGCAAGTGGCCAAGGTTAAAGGTCGGCGGGGACCGGTTCCTTGATTGGTGTCGCGGCCGCAGGGGCAAGGATCAGCAGCGAGCACGGAGCATCAAGCCTTGGCCGGTGGCCGACTGGCGGCTTTGTGCTCTTCAAGCGTCTGCACCGGTGCGCCTTGTTGTGCCCAGTCGGCAAAGCCGCCGTCGATGTGCGCGACGTTGGTCATGCCCATGTCTTGCAAGGCCTTGGTGGCCAGCGCGCTGCGCCAGCCGGCACCGCAAAACAACACGAACTCGCGCGACTCGTCGCCAAAAACCGGCTTGAAATACGGCGAGTCCGGGTCCACCCAAAACTCCAACATGCCGCGCGGCGCGAGCAGTGCGCCCGGCAGCGTGCCGCCACGCTCGAGTTCGCGCGGGTCACGGATGTCAACAATTTGCAGTTTCGGGTCGCCCAATCGTTCGCGAATTTGGGCCACGCTGTAGGTGGTGACTTCGGCCATGGCCTCGTCAACCAGTGAGCGAAATCCTTTGGTGATGGCCATGACTTTTCCTCGTTAATCTGGTTAATCGGGTTACAGCAATTCGATGGCGAGGGCTGTGCCTTCGCCACCGCCAATGCACAAAGTCGCCACGCCTTTTTTCAGGCCGCGGGCTTTCAGGGCATACAGCAAGGTGACGATGATGCGGGCGCCGCTGGCACCGATCGGGTGACCCAAGGCACACGCACCGCCGTTGACGTTGACGATGTCGTGGCTGATGCCTAGCTCCTTCATGGCCGCCATCGGCACCACCGCAAAGGCTTCGTTGATCTCCCACAGGTCGACATCACGCACCTGCCAGCCGATTTTTTTCAGCAACTTTTGCACGGCGCCCACCGGTGCGGTGGTGAACCACTCGGGCGCTTGGGCAAAGGTGGCGTGGCCGACGATGTGGGCGATCGGCGTCGCGCCCAAGGTCTTGGCGGTGGAGGCGCGTGTCAGCACCAGCGCAGCCGCACCATCATTGATGGACGAGCTGGATGCCGCGGTGATGGTGCCGTCTTTTTTGAAGGCCGGGCGCAGTGACGACATTTTTTCTAACTTGACCTTGCCAGGGCCTTCGTCGATGGCAATGACGGTGTCTCCGGCGCGGCCTTTCACCTTCACCGGCGTGATCTCGGCTTGAAAAGCACCAGACTCAATCGCCGCCCGGGCGCGCTGCACGCTGGCTGTTGCAAAAGCGTCTTGTGCTTCCCGCGTGAACTGGTATTTGTCGGCGCACTGCTCGCCAAACGTGCCCATGGCGCGGCCGGGTTCGTAGGCGTCTTCGAGACCGTCGAGCATCATGTGGTCATAAATACGGTCATGGCCGATGCGAATACCGCTGCGGCCTTTCAGCAACAGATGCGGTGCGTTGGTCATGCTTTCCATGCCGCCAGAGACCATCACGTCACGGCTGCCGGCGATCAACTGGTCGTTGGCGAGCAAGGTGGCTTCCATGCCCGAACCGCACATCTTGGACAAGGTCACTGCGCCGGTGCTGGCCGGCAAGCCACCCTTGAAACCGGCTTGCCGCGCAGGCGCTTGGCCCTGACCGGCCATCAGACAATTGCCGAACAGAACTTCATCAACGATCGCTGGCGAAATGCCGGCGCGCTCAATCGCCGCCTTGATCGCGGCACCGCCTAAATCGTGCGCCGCCAAACCGGCGAAGTCGCCTTGAAAGCCGCCCATGGGGGTGCGTGCGGCACCGAGAATGACGATGGAATCAGACATGTATTTCCTTCAATAAATTGATTTATCGCGTTGCCTTGGCCACACGATCAATGGCAGCCCGGTACATGGGTTCCAACACGTTGTTGCCCGTGACAGTGACACGCATGTCCTGCAACAAGCCATCATGAATGCCATAAACCCAGCCGTGGAGGGAGACGTTTTGCCCGCGCAGCCAGGCATCTTGCAACACGGTGCTCTGCGCGACGTTGATGACTTGCTCAATCACATTGAGTTCCACCAGCGCGTCACAGCGATGCTCTTCCGCAATCCCATTGATCAGTGCCTGGTGGCGGTCCCGCACATCCTGGATGTGGCGCAACCAGTTGTCGGCCAAACCAATCCGTGCACCTTCGAGCGCCGCTCGAACGCCGGAGCACCCGTAGTGACCGACCACCATCACATGTTCGACCTTCAATCGCTCAACGGCAAACTGGATGGTCGACAACGCATTAAGGTCTGAATGCACCACCACATTGGCCACGTTGCGATGGACGAACACCTCACCAGGCTCAAGGCCGGTGATTTGATTCGCCGGCACGCGGCTGTCCGAGCAGCCAATCCACATGTACTTGGGAGTTTGCTGTTGAACCAAGCTGGTGAAAAAGTCCGGGCGCTCCGCTTCCATCTGCGCGGCCCAGGCACGGTTGTGGGCGAAAAGATCTGTGATCGAGGTTGTCATGGAATCTATCTTAGTCAGTTGGCATGAATGCAGGATCTCAGCAGGTTTCTGAGAACAGCTCTCGGCCGATCAGCATGCGGCGAATTTCACTGGTGCCAGCGCCGATTTCGTAGAGCTTGGCATCGCGCCACAAACGTCCCAGCGGGTAGTCGTTGATATAGCCATTGCCGCCAAAAATCTGCACGCCTTCGCCGGCCATCCAGGTGGCTTTTTCAGCACACCACAAAATGACCGAGGCGCAGTCCTTGCGCACTTGCCGCACATGTTCAACACCCAGCAGGTCGAGGTTTTTGGCCACGGTGTAAGCAAATGAGCGCCCAGCCTGCAGCACCGTGTACATGTCTGCGACCTTGCCTTGAATCAACTGAAACTCGCCAATGCTTTGGCCGAATTGCTTGCGGTCATGGATGTAGGGAATGACGCTGTCCATGACGGATTGCATGATGCCGAGTGGCCCGCCGGTGAGCACGGCGCGTTCGTAATCCAAGCCACTCATCAACACTTTAGCGCCGTTGTTCAAGCCGCCCAAAATATTCTGTGCCGGCACTTCGACGTTGTTGAAAACGAGTTCGCCGGTGTGACTGCCGCGCATGCCGAGCTTGTCAAGCTTTTGCGCGACGGAAAATCCGGGCATGTTTTTTTCGATCAGAAAAGCGGAAACACCACGCGCACCCAACTCAGGCACGGTCTTGGCGTAGACCACCAAGGTGTCGGCGTCCGGCCCGTTGGTGATCCACATTTTGCTGCCATTGAGCAGGTAGTAGCCGCCCTTGTCTTCAGCCTTCAGCTTCATGCTGATGACATCAGAACCGGCACCCGGCTCGCTCATGGCCAGTGCGCCCACGTGCTCACCACTGATGAGTTTTGGCAGGTATTTTTGGCGCTGCTCTGGCGTGCCATTGCGTTTGATCTGGTTCACGCACAAATTGCTGTGGGCGCCGTAGCTCAAGCCCACCGAAGCCGAGGCGCGCGAGATTTCCTCCATGGCGATCATGTGGGCGAGGTAACCCATGTTGGCGCCACCGAATTCTTCACCCACTGTGATGCCGAGCACGCCCAAGTCCCCCATCTTGCGCCACAGGTCCATGGGGAACTGGTCGTCTCGGTCGATCTCCGACGCCCGTGGTGCGATCTCTGCTTGCGCAAATTCGCGCACGGCATCGCGCAACGCGTCTATATCGTCACCGAGCTGAAAGTTGAGTCCTGGCATGCTCATGGCGGGTCCTTGAAGTTTGAAATGGGTCAGTACGACTGCGGTACCGGCATCAGCGTTTGTTGCATCACTGCACAGTCGGTCACCTTGCCATCCGCCGCCACGTGTTTGACGTCAGCGACGGTGATGATGAGGCGTTTTCCACTCTTGATCACCCGGCCGACAGCGCGCAATTCACCGCCTTGAAACGCCGCCAAAAAATTAATTTTGTATTCGACAGTGGTGACTTCCATCCCTGCAGGCGCCACAGTCAGACCCGCATAGCCGGCAGCAATGTCTGCCAATGCACCCATCGCGCCGCCATGAAAGCCGCCTTGCTGCTGGGTCACCTTGTCCGAGTACGGCAGTGTCACTTCACACAAGCCATGCTCGACGCGCAACAGGCGTGCGCCCCAATGCTGCATCAAACCTTGACGCACAAAGCTGGCTTCGATCCGCTCGAACAGTTCGACGGGGCTTGGGATTTGGGGGCTGTTTGCAACGGTCATATGCGATGGCTGTTAAGTTGACGTTGACGTTGACGTCAACGTCAATTATGACTGCTGTGAGCTCTCAGCCCGATTTCTTGGCCGCTTTTGCCAGCAGCGATCGGGCTTCTTTTTCATGCCCCTTGATCTCTTCAAGATTGGCCTGAAGGTCTGCCATTTGCTCTTCCAAGCGTTGTCGGTGCCCATCCAGAACGATTAGAAATTTTTTCATCTGCGGCACGGTGTCACGCGGACTGTCGTAAGAGTCAATGATGTCTTTGGCCTCACTCAAGCTCAGGCCTAGACGTTTGGCCCGTAGCGTGAGCTTGAGGCGGGTGCGGTCGCGGGCCGTGTAGATCCGGTTGCGTCCGCCGGGTCCTTCGCGCTGAGGTTGCAGCAAGCCCATGTCTTCGTAAAAACGCATGGCCCGGGTCGTCAGGTCAAACTCTTTGGCAAGGTCGCCGATGGTGTAAGTCGTGGCCATGGTGCAGGCAAAGCCCCTTTGGGGATGGTGTTGGGTGGGGAGATGTCACGCTCACGCTAATGCATCTCTACAATTCGCTGCATTGACGTTAACGTTAACGTCAACCTCAAATGTAGCGCACCGTCAGGCCCCTCATGAACCTCCTTGAACAGCAATTGCATTACCCGCTTGGCGACACCCTGCCGGACAGCGGCACTGCGCTGGAAGTTGCGCCTGGCATTCGCTGGATTCGCATGGACTTGCCCTTCGCGCTGAACCATATCAATTTGTGGTTGCTGCGCGACAAGATCGACGGTCAAGCTGGCTGGACCATCGTCGACTGCTGCATCGACCGGGATGCATCGAAAGCGCAGTGGGAGGTTATTTTTGCGAACCAACTGGAAGGCCTGCCCGTGCTGCGCGTCGTCGTGACGCACATGCACCCGGACCACATCGGGTTAGCACACTGGCTGTGCGAACGCTGGAACGTTCGGCTCTGGATCAGTGCGACAGACTTCAATACGGCCCGCTTGGCCTGTACCAGCACGACCGGTTTTGGGGGTGACAAGACGGCCCAGTTTTTCGCCTCCCATGGCTTGGTTGACCCCGATTCGTTGACTCAAATACGCGCACGAACGGGCTATTACGCCAGCATGGTGCCGGATGTCCCGCGAAGTTTTACGCGACTCATGGACGGCATGGCGCTGCGCATTGGCGGACGGCACTGGCGCTGCATCAGCGGCTATGGCCACGCGCCGGAACACATTGCACTGTACTGCGATGACGCCTCATTGCCGGCACCCTTGCTGATCAGTGGGGACATGGTGTTGCCGCGTATTTCGACCAACATCAGCGTTACCGACGTCGAGCCCGAGTCGGACCCACTGGCGCTTTTTTTGACATCGATTGATCGCTTCAAAGTGCTTGCAACAAACACTTTGACGCTGCCCTCACACGGCAAACCGTTTGAAGGTCTGCACACGCGCATTCAGCAATTGCAAGACCATCATCGAGACCGTCTTGACGAAGTGATGGCAGCCTGCACGACCAGTCCCTGCAGCGCGGTGGACATTTTGCCGGTGATGTTCAAACGCACGTTGGATTTGCATCAAACCACGTTTGCAATGGGTGAGGCGATTGCGCACCTTCACTTGTTGTGGTTCGAAGACCTTCTGCAACGCCATGTTGGGGCTGATGGTATCTACCGCTTCAGCTGCTTAGAACAGCCACGTTAACGCCCAGCCAGTAGGCTTTCATGTGATTGAGGTTGTCAGTGAAGGCACGAAAGTCGACGGCCTTTTTGACGAAGCCGTTGGCCCCGTTTCGATAACAAGCCACCATGTCGGAATGCTCGCTGGATGACGTCAGAACAACCACGGGCACGAATTCAGTGATCGGATTTGAACGCATTCGACGCAACACATCAACGCCCGAAATCTTCGGCAGTTTCAAGTCGAGCATGACCAGATTCGGTTGCTTTTGGGTGTTGCGTCCAGCAAATACGCCTTGGCCCCACAGGTAATCAAGCGCATCTGCGCCGTCACGGGCGACGACGATGTCCGCCGCGACGCCTTGCTCTTTCAAGGTCAAAACGGTCAACTCCAGATGGTCTGGGTTGTCTTCTACGACAAGGATCTGTTTTTCATTCATGAAAACTGACAATAATTAATAAATTTGATATAGTTTTCTTAACAAATTAATACAATTTATACTTTAAACACTTTTTCTACAGTTATCTTTGTACCACGACCTGACCGTTACCACTTCGGGACCAGTTCATCCTTGAGCTGGCCTCGCAGTTCTGCATAGTCGGGCACGATGGCTCGGACGGTGTCCCAAAAGCGTGGGCTGTGATCCATCACGCGCAAATGGCTGAGCTCGTGCACCACGACGTAATCGATCACTGACAACTTGAAGTGAATCAGCCGCCAGTTCAGGCGAATCGAACCATCGGCACTGGCACTGCCCCAGCGCGTGCCAGCACTGCTCAGACTCAATCGCTGCCAGCTGACGCCCAGCTGCGGCGCGTAATGGTTGAGACGCTCTTCAAACAACTGCTTGGCGTGCCGCATGAGCCAGGCCTGCGCAGCGTCGCGAATCTGTGTCACGGAGGCGCTGTGGGGTAACCCCAGATGGAGCATTCGACGCGGTACATCACCAGCAACATTCTGGCCACTGGCATCTTGGATGGGCTGACCGATCAGCTGTGCAGCCAAGGCAGAACGTTGCTGGCGGGGGTCCAGTCGCAATACCAACTCGCCACCCATGAAAGGTAGCATCGCGCCGTCTTGCCAGTCGATCCGGGCCGACTCCATACGCCGATGCCTTTCCCGCGTTTCTTGCAATTTTTTCAGTATCCAACTGGCTTTTTCTTGCACAGACCGATCGATTTCACCCAACAATACCCATTTGGGTGCGCTCACACTCAAGCCCTCTGCACCGACAGAAAAGCCAATTGTTCGGCGCTTGCCGCGCTTCAGGGCATAAGCCACCAACACCCCGGACAACAGCGCTTCGCGGCTGGCATCCGGGTGGCGAAAACTGGCGGGTGCCAGCGCCTGCTGCAAGGTCTGCGTGGGGAGTTGCGGAAATTGAGGTTGTTGCGGAACTGGATCCAACTCCCCTTTATCGACCGGGGAACTCAGCAGATCAACCGCCACGGGGCGTTGCACCCTTGGCTTGTGCGGCGCGCGTGGCTGCCGATTTTTGGTTGGTGCACGTTCAACGGGAGCCGGCTCCGATGCAAACAGATCAAGTGTTCGTTGGAGAAACTTTAGCATCACTTGAGAGACCGATGACGATACTTGCCCGACGCCGCGTCAGGCCTTGATCAGCAGCGCCGAGTTTTCAGGCGCATACGCTTCAGGATCAAGGCGACGCATCTCGGCTTCAATCCATTCCTGCACCTCGCGCATCAGCTCGTCCGGCTTGCGGCCGACGCTGCTGATCGGCTTGCCAATGGAAATATCCACCATGCCCGGCGTCTTGATGAAGGCCTTGCGTGGCCAGCATTTGGCCGAGGTCACCGCTACCGGAATCACCGATACACCTGTTTCAATGGCCAAGCGCGTGCCGCCACTTTTGTAAACGCCTTGCTGGCCACGCGCAATGCGTGTGCCTTCCGGAAACATGATGACCCAGACACCTTGTTTCATCAGCCGACGACCTTGTTCAACAACTTTCGAAAAAGCTTCTGTACGCTTGCTGCGGTCAATGTGAATCATGTCCATGCGGGCCATGGCCCAGCCAAAAAACGGCACACGTAACAACTCTTTTTTGAACACATACGCCAGCGGATGCGGCATCAGTGTGACCATCGAAAAAGTCTCCCATGTGCTCTGGTGTTTGACCAAGAGAACGCAGGCGCTGGTATTGCCTGTGGGCAAGTTTTCCATGCCGGTAACGCGGTTGTGAATGCCAAGAATGAAAGTGCCACTGGAGACCGCCAGGCGAAGCCAGCCGGCGCACATCCAGTAAATTTGAGTGCTGGTTAAAAACGGGGCTGCCAACATCACGGCGATGGCCCAGGGGATCACAGTGAGAGCCATCCAGAGCAGATGAAGGACTGAGCGTATCAGGGGCATGTCATTCTTTATGAAAGGAGTGGCGGTACGTGCACCGCCGTGAGCGTGCTGCGGTCGAGCAACGTTTCAGCGAAGGCTGCCAGGTCGCGGTGCTGCTGAGTTCCAGCAGGAAGTCCTTCCGGGTGACCACCGCCAAGATAACGCGCCGACTTGCCGGTCATTACCAGATGTGGTTCACAACCGGCGGCTGCGGCTGCGACGACGTCCCGCAGCGAGTCCCCGCAGCTGACCACGCTCTTGAGCGAGACACCAAAGCGAAGGCCGATTTGTTCAAATAAGCCGGGCAAGGGTTTGCGGCAGACACAGGCTTCTTCAGAGGTGTGCGGGCAATAAAAAACAGCATCGATTCGCCCCCCCACGGCGGCCAGCATCTTGTGCATCTTGGCGTGCATGGCGTTCAGAGCAGCAACATCAAACAAACCACGACCTAAGCCGGACTGGTTGGAAGCGATGACCACATGCCAGCCACCATGGTTGAGCCGGGCAATCGCCTCCAGTGCGCCGGGCAAGGGCATCCATTCATCCGGCGACTTGACGAAATCTTCGCTGTCGCTATTGATGGTGCCGTCGCGGTCTAGGATGACGAGTTTCATGGAGGTCCCCATAACGATGCTCGATGGATCAAGTCGCCAGACGAGACAGATCGGCGACGCGGTTCATGGCCACATGCAAGGTCTTTAGAAGGCCCTGCCGGTTCAGCCGCAAGTCGAGTTCCTCAGCGTTGACCATCACGCCTTCAAAGAAAGCGTCAACGGGCTCACGCAAAGCCGCCATCGTTTGCAGCGAGTCGGAATAGTCGCCCGCTTCAAATTGCGTTTGCGATTGTGGCAATACCATGTTCATGGCAGAAAACAACGCGATTTCTGCCGGCTCTTTGAGTAACACTTGGCTAACGTGGGGGTCGACCTCCTGGGCTTTTTTCAGGATGTTGGCAATGCGCTTGTTCGCCGCCGCCAAGGCCGGTGCTTGGGGCAGCGCGGCGAACACCCTGACGGCCACCAGACGGCGTGCCACGTCACCCAACTGCTGTGGCCGCAAGGCCAGCACGGCGTCAACCTCTTGTGCGCTGTAGCCTTGCTCACGCAGGGAGCCGGCGAGGCGGTCATAAATAAAATCCAACAAAGCCGCTGAAGCATCTTCAATTTTGTTGCCAAACGCTTGCCCTGCGGTTTGCACCAAGACGTCAAGGTCCAAGGGCAATTCTTTGTCGGCCAGCATGCGCACCACGCCCAAGGCATGACGACGCAAGGCGAACGGGTCTTTGTCGCCCGTAGGCAAGTTGCCAATGCCGAACATGCCGGCCAGCGTTTCCAGTTTGTCGGCCAACGCCACTGCTAGCCCTAAAGCATTGCGCGGCAGGGCGTCACCGGCAAAGCGTGGTTTGTAATGGTCTTCAATGGCATCGGCGACGTCTGTGCCCAGGCCATCGTTGAGCGCGTAGTAGCGCCCCATGGTGCCCTGCAGCTCGGGGAATTCGCCGACCATGTCGGTCACCAGATCGGTCTTGGCCAGCAAGGCTGCTTGATCGGCTTGCTGTGCCAACGTGTCGCCGCCGAGTTGTTGGCCGATGGCGCGGGCAATTGCCCGCACGCGTGTGACACGCTCGCCTTGCGTGCCGAGCTTGTTGTGATAAACCACTTTATCCAAGCCGGCAACGCGGGACGCCAGTGTCTTTTTACGGTCTTGGTCAAAGAAGAATTTGGCATCGGCCAAGCGTGGGCGGACCACGCGCTCATTGCCACCGATGACGGCTGAAGCGTCCGCCGGACTGATGTTGCTGACCACCAAAAACTGATGCGTCAGTTTGCCGGCAGCGTCGAGCAGCGGGAAGTATTTCTGATTCGCCTTCATGGTCAGGATCAGGCATTCCTGCGGCACGTCGAGAAATTCTTTTTCGAAGCTGCAGACCAGCACATTCGGCCGCTCGACCAAGGCCGTGACTTCGTCCAGCAAGGCGTCGTCTTCAATCGGCACAACGCCGCCACCGATTTTGGCAGCGGTAGCGGCCAATTGGCGCGCAATGTCGGCCTTGCGCTCGGCAAAACTGGCGATCACGGCACCGTCTTTTTTCAGTGTCGCAGCGTAGTCATCGGCATGATCGATTACCACGGGTGAGACAGCGGCTTCAAAGCGATGACCTTGCGTGCTGTTGCTGGACTTCAGGCCCAGCGCATGCAGTGGAATCACAGTCGAGCCGTGCAGTGCCATCAGGCCATGCGCAGGACGCACAAAACTGACGCTGCTCCAGCCGGGCAACTCGCAATCGCTGCCTAGCTGGTAGCTCATGACTTTGGGAATGGGCAGCTTGGCGATGGCTTCAAGCAAGGCTTTTTGCAAGCCTTCGGCCAGCGTCGCACCTTTGACCACGCTGTCGTAAAACAGCGCTTCGGCTTTGCCGTCCATCATTTTTTTAAAATTAGCGACAACGGAAGCATCGGCGCCCAGCGCCTGTAGTTTTTTCAACAGTGCGGGGGTGGCTTTGCCTGCGGCATCAAAGCCGACGCTGACAGGCATGAGCTTTTGCGAGACCACTTTGTCAGCGGCTTGTGCAGCCACATCAGTGATATGCGCAGCCAAACGGCGTGGCGAGGCGTAAGCAGTGAGCAGTGATTCATCGGTCGCCAGTCCTTGCTGTTTGAGCTGGTCGTGCAGAACGCCGGCGAAGGCTTCGCCGAGTTTTTTAAGGGCCTTGGGTGGCAACTCTTCAACAAAGAGTTCCAGCAACAGGTTTTGGGGTTTCATCGTCATCACGCTCACGCCGCTTTCTTCGTCAAGGTCGGCAATGCAGCCTGCATCTGGGCGACCCATTCTCGGGGAGCCATCGGGAAGCCGAGTCGCTCGCGACTTTCGTAATAGCTTTGTGCCACGGCGCGCGCCAAATTGCGAATGCGGCCGATGTAGGCGGCACGCTCTGTGACGGAAATGGCGCCTCGGGCATCAAGCAAGTTGAAGCTGTGAGCCGCTTTCAAGACTTGTTCGTAAGCGGGGAGTGCCAGTTGCACGTCAATCAAATGCTTGGCTTGTTTTTCATGCGCGTTGAAGGCCGTGAATAAGAAATCAGCATCGCTGTGCTCGAAGTTATAGGTGGATTGCTCAACCTCGTTTTGCTTGTAGACGTCGCCATAACTAAGCCCTTCAGTCCACGCCAGGTCATAGACGTTGTCGACGCCTTGAAGGTACATCGCCAGACGCTCCAAACCGTAGGTGATCTCTCCGGTGATGGGCCGGCAATCAATGCCGCCCACTTGCTGGAAGTAAGTGAACTGCGTGACTTCCATGCCGTTCAGCCAGACTTCCCATCCCAGACCCCAAGCACCCAAGGTCGGATTTTCCCAATCGTCTTCGACGAAGCGGATGTCATTTTTCTTCAGGTCAAAACCGAGCACCTCGAGCGAGCCGAGGTAGAGCTCCAAAATATTAGCCGGCGCCGGTTTCAGCACAACTTGGTATTGGTAGTAGTGCTGCAGACGGTTCGGGTTTTCACCGTAACGGCCATCTTTCGGGCGGCGGCTCGGCTGCACATAAGCGGCCTTCCAAGGTTCCGGACCAAGCGCTCTTAAAAACGTAGCAGTGTGCGATGTTCCGGCACCGACTTCCATGTCGTAAGGCTGCAGCAGGGCGCAGCCTTTGTCAGCCCAGTAGGACTGAAGGGTGAGAATAATTTGCTGGAAAGTGAGCATAAAACCGTTGTTCTTAGGCTAAGCGAGGAGCGCCATGCGGCACGGAAAAGCAGTGACGCGACAAGACGCGTTAAAGCATCTATTTTACGCGGCCCCAAGGTGCTAAGCCGGCGTTCTTGGCATCAGGCTAAAGGCTGTGCTTGGCGACGCTTGCGTGCCGACCACGCCAGCAGCACCGTGGCCAAGCCCAGTAGCCACCAAGGCGCCAATCCGAAGCGAGAGACCCAACGCGCATGCAGCGTCAGACCGTCGGCACTTTGCACGTCGGCGATCAATGCACCGCGGGTGTGCCGCTCCAATGCGTGTGTGACGCGGCCCTGCGCGTTGATGACCACGGTTGCGCCGGTGTTGGTGGCGCGCAGCATAGGCCGGGAGAACTCAAGCGCGCGCATGCGCGAGATATTTAAATGCTGGTCGATCGCTACCGTGTTGCCAAACCAAGCGATGTTGCTGAGGTTGACCATGATGGTCGGCGCGCTGACGACGTCCTTGAAATTCGCACCCATTTCTTCGCCAAACAGGTCTTCGTAGCAAATGTTTGGTGCAAGCCTCTCCCCGCGCCATTCAAACGGTGCTTGCGCCAAGGAGCCGCGGTTGAAGTCTCCTAACGGGATCGCCATCATGCGGATGAACCAGTGGAAAAATGGCGGCACAAACTCGCCAAACGGCACGAGGTGATGTTTGTCGTAGCGGTAGTCAGCCTTACCGGGCTTCAGGCCCAGCACCGAGTTGCTGTAGCCGTCTCGGCTGGAGCCCAACGGAATGCCGATCAGTGCCGCCTGCTCGCCGCTGGCAAAGCGGTTTGTCACCGTATTCCAGATGTCGCGGGGGATCTGCTCTGGCAGCATGGGAATCGCCGTCTCGGGCAAAACCACCAACGAGGTTTGCACCTGCGCCAGTTGCTCGCCATAAAACTGCAGTGCGTCCCTCACGCCGGTTCCTGGTTGAAATTTTAAATCTTGCGGAATATTGCCCTGCAACAAGGTGACTGACAAGCGTGGTCGCGCGGGCTTGTCTGACGGTATTGCCAGAACCGCAGGCGGTAATGTAGAAACGCCCAATGCAATCGCGATCAAGGCGAGAAATGCCTTGAGCGGTTTTTGACTCAGCGCCCAGCCAGTTGCGCGCGCGTCCCAGAGCAGTCCGCCCAACAAAGCCGCCGTGAAAGCCGCCAGCCAAGTCAGCCCATGCACGCCCACCCAGCCAGCCAGTGGCCGGGCCCAGCCATCAATGTGCGCATAGCCGCCCTCGCCCCAAGGAAAGCCGGTGAACAACTTCACGCGTGCCAATTCAGCCAGCAACCAAAAGCCCGCAAATACGCTAGCCCTGCTCAGCGACGAAGCCGGTGCGAACCAAACATAGAGCCCGACTGCCGCCGCGTAATAAAGCGCCAAAGCTGCTGCAAGCCCTAAAACCGCCATCACAGCCAACGCAGCAGGTAAGCCGCCGTACAGATGCATGGAAATGAATAGCCACCAGAACGTCCCGCACAACATGGATGTGGCAAACAGCCAGCCGATCAGTGCTCCCTGAATGCCCCGATGGATTCTCTGCAATTGCCAAACCAGCACCGCCAGCGATGCCAGTTGTAGGCCACCCCAAGCTTGCCCCTTGGTTAAGTTGCCTATTTGCTCGAATGGCCAAGCTATGCTGAGCGCGTGCGCATAGCCGGCGGCCAGCACACTGAATACAGAAGCCCAGCCTAGCGGACGTCCATCAGTAATTCTTTTATTTGGATAGTCTGCACTTAAGATCAGTTCTCGGTCCTTGTACAGCTCCGCATTCAGCGAGTTTTCCGTTGAAATCCCGCGCTGCGCCACTTTTAATCTTAAGCGGCAGAGGCGTCTGATGACGCTAAGGTGACACTCACCGGTGAGACTTTAAACCAGCGTACTGCCCCACCTTTGGTGTGCAGCACGAGGAATTGAAGACCTGACAGGCCGACACTTTCGCCACGTTTTGGAACATGACCCATCTCGTGAGCCACCAAACCGCCAATAGTTTCGAAATCTGATTCTGGCAAGTCAACACCGAAAGCTTCATTGACCCGTTCAATGGCCGTATCGCCACTGACACGGTACGTATGGTCCCCCAATCCAAATATGTCCCCCGCTTCTTCGGCGATATCGAATTCATCTTCGATTTCTCCGACGATTTGTTCAAGAACATCTTCGATCGTGACAAGCCCTGCAACACGCCCAAACTCATCGATGACGATGGCCAAATGATTCCGGTTGCCGCGAAACTCGCGCAACAAATCATTCAGACCTTTGCTTTCAGGCACAAACGCCACCGACCGTAGCAGAGCACGTATGTTCAACTCTGGCGCACGCTGCAGTTTGAGCAGGTCTTTGGCCAAGAGAATTCCTATGATATTTTCTTTTTGATCCTCGTAGACTGGAAAACGTGAGTGGGCTGTGTCAATAATGACATGCAGTAACTCTTCATAAGGCGCATTGATGTTGATGAGGTCCATGCGCGGTGCGGCTACCATGACATCCCCGGCTGTCATATCGGACATGCGGATCACGCCTTCCAGCATTTCACGACTTTGCAGACCAATGACATCATTTTCTTGAGCTTCGACCAAGGTCTCGATCAACTCATCTTTCGAGTCAGGACCAGGGTGAAGCATTTCTGCTAACTTTTGCAAAAAGCCGCGTTTGTCTTCCGTTTTGGGCGGTCGACTGGGTGGGACATCGGACACAGGGGTGTTCTGAAGTGAATAAGCGGTTAAGGATAGCTGAAATTTTGCCGTTTTTTCTTCTTCTACGATATGCACTCGACGCTTAACTGGCCGTGCGATCACGTGCTGCACGTATACCGCGTCGTACATCCTGCAACATGTGTAAAAAACTCCAAAATTGTTGGGCTTGAAGCTTGAGTTGATAGTCTGTGCGAGCGACTTGCTCTTCGACCATTTCTGACATGCGTGAATCTAAGTCTGCGGGCGGTAACCTTAGGTAAGCATCACTCTCGCTACCATCACGTTCAACGATCGCACCGGCAGACCTAGCGATATTGAGCATGTTTGTATTTTCACTCAAGGCATGAATGAACATCATCTGTACGCCTTCGTTTCTAGCGTGTATAACGGCGCGGTCAAACAATCGTGCGCCGTATCCACGGCCCCTGACACGTGTTAACACCGAAACACCAAACTCCGCACAACTGGTGAGGTCGCCCTCTACAGCAAATGCGAGATGTGCCATGGCGATGAGTTCAAGCCTGCGGTTATAGATACCAAATATTTCGTCGCGGTCGAAATTGATGTCAGCGACGTACCGCTGAATTTGCTCATCACTGGCGACATAACCAAACCGCAGATAACGATCTGCAGGCAACAGCTTCAGCAAATGCTGAGCGATTCGTTTGTTATGGGTTGAGCTCAATGAGCGGATCGGGACCATCACGGCGGCTTGATCAGTAGAACGAGAAACTTCTAGCCTAGAGGGGCTAAAAAGCCCTTTTCCCACAAGGTAGGAGGCATGGATGAGTTTGAAAAAGAAGTTCACACCTCTAATATAAGGGTTTTCCCTAGATCGTGCCAACTCAAGGCTTATCGATTTGATCAAACAAAAAAAAAGCCCAGTCAATCGTTAGATCAACTGGGCATTTTCTTTCCTTTGTATATTTGTGAATTGTTGGTGCAACGCTAGAGTTTTTCTCTTGCAAGCGTTGTGTTGATGTTTTCATCCTGTGTTCTTGCTTGCAAGTGCAAAGGATAAAAACTTCAAAATTATTTGACAGGGATGAAAAATCCGGTATATAATTCGAGGCTCAGCTGATTACAGCTAACGACTCGGCGAGGTGGCAAAAGCTACTGAGTCAAGTCAGGATCATTAAAAATTTACAGCCGATAAGTATGGGCGTTTGAAGGCGATTGCCAGGTTGCACAGCAATGTGTGACCAGGTCTTCTGACCTTAAACGCTCATGGAGATAGAAATAGGTAACATCGAAAGATGTCACTTTCAATTCCGTTTTTATGAGTTTCTTCTCGTTTTTGACTTTGGTTTATTCTGGGGTTGAGTGCGAGGAGTTGAAATTATTGCAGTGATTAAACTATAGAGTTTGATCCTGGCTCAGATTGAACGCTGGCGGCATGCCTTACACATGCAAGTCGAACGGCAGCACGGGAGCAATCCTGGTGGCGAGTGGCGAACGGGTGAGTAATACATCGGAACGTGCCCAGTAATGGGGGATAGCCCGGCGAAA